>CALPQG020000160.1 GCA_943325655.2 Bifidobacterium breve
ACTTCGCCCTCGAAATGGCTGATGCAGAAAGTTTTCCAATTGCTGATGCAGCACTTGAACTCAATGACATGTATGCATCTTTTAATCAAATAGTTAAAGAGCCTAGTTTAAGTGAAGTGCATGATAAAAGGTACATTGGAGCTATCTCAGATGCACTCATGCAAAGCATGGAAAAGTATCCTGAATTGGTGTTAATGGGTCAGGACATTGCGGAATATGGAGGTGTATTTAAAGTCACAGAAGGTTTTGTAGAAAAATTTGGCAAAGACAGGGTAAGAAATACACCTTTATGTGAATCAGCCATAGTTGGTGCTGGATTAGGCTTATCCATCAAAGGAGGAAAATCAGTCATTGAAATGCAGTTTGCAGATTTTGTAACCATGGCTTTCAATCAAATTATCAATAATTTAGCAAAAGTCCATTACCGTACAGGTTTAAATGCTGATGTAGTCATCAGAATGCCTACGGGAGCAGGATCAGCTGCAGGGCCATTTCATTCCCAATCAAATGAAGCATGGTTTTTTCATACTCCAGGCTTAAAAGTGGTATATCCAAGTAATCCTCATGACGCCAAAGGATTGTTAAATGCTGCCATCGAAGACCCAAATCCGGTAATGTATTTCGAACACAAATATTTATACCGAAGCATTGCTGCCAATATTCCAACCGCCTACTACACTACCCCCATTGGAAAAGCAGCGGTAGTAAATGAAGGAACAGATTTAACTGTAATTACGTATGGTTTATGTGTGCTTTGGGTACAAGAAATCATCGCTCAATTCCCCTCTTTTAGCATTGAATTGATTGATTTAAGAACATTATTGCCATGGGACAAGGAAACGGTTTTCAATTCAGTGAAGAAAACAGGGAAAGCATTGGTGGCAAATGAAGATACACTTACGGGAAGTATTAGCGCAGAAATTGCTGCAAGTATCAGTGAAAACTGCTTCAACTACCTCGACGCTCCTGTCATGAGAGAAGGCGCTTTAGACACTGCTGTCCCCTTTTCTCCAGGTTTAGAGGCGGAGTTTTTACCCAAATCAAGAATTAAAGAAAAAATAATTGCACTTTTAGAATTTTAATTGTAATGATTTACTTATACTTTTACCGTATTATCGACCAACATTTCAAAATTCAATAAAGATTGTAAATCAATCTTTTAAACAAATTTGAAAACACAAAACATTAAAAATTATGAGCAAGCACATCAACGTTTTAACACTCGCCATCATCATTTTACCCCTCACTTTATTTTCTTGTAAAAAAGAACATGCCATTGCCTGCCCCTCTTATTGGAATGGTGAAGGTGGTGACACCAGAGGAACACCTTTAGAAAAAGGCGCTGATGGAAAAGTGGCTCCCGAAGGAGCAAGCGTAAGAAAAAGCGACAATGGTATTGTGCAGAAAAAACGTGACAAACACATGAATGCCAATTACTACAGGGGAAAAAAGAAAACGAAATAATTTAATAAGATAAATCAACTAAGGTTTTGAAATTCATACCAACCATTTTATTGATAGCGCTGGGATTAACTTCTATTCAGGTCTCATTTGCCCAAAACAACAACGCTAGTGAACAGGAAAACTATACTAAAAAAGTAAAGAAAAAACCTGAACAAACAAATAACCAAGCCAATTATACTGGCAATAAAATCAACACCGTTGAAGACAGAAACAAACAACGCCAGCAAAAAGGACGCGAACTAAGCAACTACCAAGGCAACAGAGACCTCGATGCTCAAAACAACAATAGAAACGAAAAAAGTAAAACCAGTGCCAATGCTGAAGGAAGTATCAAAAGTGGTACCTTAGAAAGCAGGAACGAAAATCGAAAAGAGAAAGCAGAAGCAACATCCAATCATGAAGGTTCCGTAGGTGGCAATTACCTTGCAAGAAGAGACAAAATGCGCAAAGACAAGCAGAAAGAAACCGCTAAAAACGAAGGCACGGTAGGTGGAAATTACCTGGAAAACAGGGATAAAATGAGGGAAGAAAAATCAAAAGAAACCTCTACTTACGAAGGAAGTGTAAGCGGAAATTACCTAGGTAAAAGAGCTAATTTTAGAGAAAATCAAAACAAAAAAGTAGCCAATTACAAAGGAGATATATTGGTTAAAACGGTACTTAACAGAAACAAACGCATGAGAGATAAATCTCATGAAGCCGCTACTTACGAAGGGGATATCATTGTTACAGGCAGAAGAAAAGGACAACATCCGAGTGCAGTTTACAGAGGTGGTAAAATCAAAAACTCTTATACCGCCAAAGAAAAATACCGCAAACGTATGTTGAAGAAATACAAACGTAAAGGAGATGCAGAAAGACCTGATGCGGACAAAAAAGAAGATGCCAGACCTAAATACGATAAAAAAGAAGCTGATATCTGGAACAAATAATTTTTCATTGTAGTTAAGTCAACATATTATAAACCCATAAAACGCTGTGACCATTAATATTCACAGCGTTTTTTAATACACACCCTATGAATTGGAATATAGTAACCAACAGCCAAGAAATTGATCACATCATAAGTTTATCAAATGAACAACCCATTTTACTTTTCAAACACAGTACACGTTGTTCCATAAGTGCTACCGCATTACAACGGTTAGAACGCAACTGGAATGAGGCATTAAGTAGGAATATAAAACCATTTTATATAGATCTAATTGAACACAGGGAACTTTCAAATGCAATTGCCACTGCTTTCAATATTGAACATCAATCCCCTCAAGTTTTAATTATAAAAAATGGAACATGTATATATAATGCATCACATTTGGGTATTTCATTTGCCAATATGGTAGAGAATTTACATTAATTCTTAAAAATAAAATACTTAATATTTGAATATTTAATTAATTATCGGAATTATAGCAGAGCATAATTTGCTAAGTTTGAAAAAAATATTAAATTTGCATTCGGTTAAGTAGATGTTAGACTTCGTGTGGGGCAAATTAGCCCCTCTTTTTTTGAAAAAAAATCAGTAAGTGGATATCAAACAAGAAGTAGAAAAGTTATTACAGGAAATTATCACACAGCCAGAGCTGTTTGTGGTAGATATTACTTTTGGAACTTACAACAAGTCCACGAAGATATCAATTACCCTGGATGGCGATGAGGGAGTAATGATTGACCAATGTGTGAGCGTAAGTCGAAAACTGGGAAATAAAATGGAAGAACTGGAATTGATGGCTGACCCCTATATTTTAGAAGTATCTTCTCCAGGCCTAGACAAACCTTTGATGTTGCATCGTCAATATCCTAGAAATATTGGACGCAAAATAAAAGTAGTTACCAAAGACGCCAACACCTATTCTGGTGAATTGACTGAAGTGGAGCCTACGTTTATCAAAGTATTAGACGAGAAGAAAATAAAATCAAAGGTTTTGACCAATTTGGTAGCAATACCATTTGATACCATAAAATCTACAACTGTTATTATATCATTTAATTAAAAATGGATAACTTAAATTTAGTTGAGTCGTTTGCAGAGTTTGCAAAACAAAAAAGTATAGACCGCCCTACCATGATGAAAATCATGGAGGATGTTTTTAGAACGATGATTCGTAAAAAATTCGGTAATGATGAAAACTTTGACATCATTATCAATACGGACAAAGGTGACCTTGAAATTTGGAGGTTCCGTGAAATCGTATCTTTAGATTTTGCTGAAGATAGCTTTGACTACGATGAAAACAAACACATTGCATTACCTGAAGCCCGCAAAATTGAACCTGACTTTGAAGAAGGAGAAGAACTTTCCGAAGAAGTTAAATTAGAAGATTTTGGTAGAAGAATGGTAATGACTGCTCGTCAAACTTTGATTCAAAAAGTTAAAGACCTTGAAAAAGACCAACTTTTCCATAAATACAAAGACCTGGTAGGAGAAATCATTTCTGGAGAAATTTATCAAATATTGTCTAAAGAAGTCCTTTTAACTGATGGAGAAGGCAATGAACTTGTACTTCCCAAAAGTGAGCAAATTTCTAAAGACAGGTACAAAAAAGGAGAAACTGTTCGCGCAGTAATCCACAGGGTAGATTTAAACAATGGTGCTCCACGCATTGTATTGTCTAGAACTTCTCCTGTATTCTTAGAACGCTTATTTGAACAAGAAGTCCCTGAAGTTTTTGATGGTTTAATTGCCATTAAAAAAGTAGTTAGAGAACCAGGAGAAAGAGCAAAAGTTGCTGTAGAATCTTTCGATGACAGAATTGATCCTGTTGGTGCTTGTGTGGGTATGAAGGGTGCAAGAATTCATACCATTGTTAGGGAATTGATGAATGAAAACATTGATGTAATCAACTATACAGACAATATTGACCTTTACATTCAACGTGCTTTAAGTCCTGCTAAAATTGTAAGTAGCAAAATTGATTCGGCTAAAAGTAGGGCTTCAGTATACCTCAAACCTGACCAGGTTTCTTTGGCTATCGGTAAAGGCGGACAAAACATCAAATTAGCAAGCAAATTGGTTGGCTTAGAAATCGATGTATTCAGAGAATTAGAAAACGCTGAAGACGAAGATGTAAGCTTAGATGAATTTGAAGATGAAATTGAAGGTTGGGTAATGGACGAATTCAGAAAAATCGGATTAGATACAGCAAAAAGTGTACTTGCTGTAGGAAAAGAAGATTTACTTCGTCGTACTGAACTTGAAGTAGAAACCATAGATTATATTTTTGATATTCTTAAACAAGAATTCGAATCTTAGTAGAAACAGTATAAAATACCCTTTATGTCTTGGAGGGTATTTTACATTTTGATACGTCTGTTCAATGACTATCGCCATTACCAAAGACATTAAAATTTTAAGACGAGAATGTCAGAAGAAAAAATGATGCGTTTAAGCCAAGTGGCAAGGAAACTCAACGTAGGAATCTCTACCGTTGCAGATTATCTTGCTACCAAAGGCCACAAGATAGAGGTAAACCCTAACACAAAAATCACCATGGATCAAATGAACGTGGTGGAAAAAGAGTTTGCGTCTTCTGAGCAAGAAAAAAAGGAAGCGTCCGAACTCAAAATCGGGAAAAAACACCACGATATCCCACCAGTAATTACTGAGGCGACATCTAAACCTGCTGGAGTTCCAAAAAATCCTCAAATTGAAGATTCAGTAAAGGAGATACCACAAGAAGTTAAAGAAGTTGAAAAGGAAGAATATACGACCAAAGTTCAACTTCAGGGAATCAAGGTTTTAGGTAAAATTGACCTCAATCCAAAGAAAGGTGCTCCAGTTGGTAAAGTTGAAGAAAAAACTATACTAGCTGAGACTCCCAAAGAAACAGTAAAAGAAACACCAGTGGTGGTTGCTGAAGAGGAAAAAGTTGTTGAAACGAAAACAATTGTTTCAGAAATACCTTCAACTCCTGAAGCCAAAACACAGGTTACAGAACAAAAAGAGGTTGTTGCTACGCCTGAAGTGGCCAAACCAAAAACTGTTGAACCAAAAGCTGTAGCAGAGAGTCCCAAAGCTCCTGAAAAAGTTGTTTCAGAAACTCCTGCGGAGATTATTGTTCCTGTTAAAGAAACTCCTCAACCTCCAGTAACGGTTGAACCTGAAAAGGCTGATGGTGGTGATGTAATTGAAGCAAAAGCAGATCAATTAAAAGGACTTACTGTTTTAGGTAAAATAGAACTTCCAACAGAGAAGTCTAAAAAACCAAATGGTCCTTTGGTTGCCAATGCCATTGATAAAAACAAAAAGAAACGCAAAAGATTGAAGGTTAATGTCCCTAACCCTTCATTAAACACCAACAATCCTATCGTTGCTAACGGTCCAAAATTAGTAGCAAACATTAAAACTCCACTGGTAGCCAACAAAAAAGCAGGCGAAAAAGGAGCTAAAATGGAAGCTAGACAAGAAGTTAGCTCTAAAGAAATCCAAGAAAAACTAAAATCTACTTTAGCAAAATTAGGTGGTGGTGGCAACAAAGCCGCTTTCAGTAATAGGGCTAAATATAAAAGAGACAAACGTTCAGCATTTTCTGATGCTAGAGATGAACGTGCATTGCAAGATATTGAAGATGCCAAAACTTTAAAAGTATCGGAATTCGTTTCTGCAAGTGACCTTGCTTCTATGATGGAAGTGTCGGTAAATGAAGTTATTTCAACTTGTATGGGTCTTGGCATGTTCGTTTCTATCAACCAAAGACTTGATGCAGAAGCCATCACTATCATTGCAGATGAATTTAATTACTTGGTAGAATTTGTTTCAGCAGAAGCAGAAAGTGAAGAAGAAGAAGAAGTTGATGCTCCTGAATCCTTGACCGAACGTGCTCCTATCGTTACGATTATGGGCCACGTAGATCATGGTAAAACCTCTTTATTGGATTATATCCGTCGTGCCAATGTTACGGCTTCTGAAGCAGGTGGTATCACCCAACATATTGGTGCTTACGATGTAAAAACAGCCAACGGAAAAAGAATTACCTTCTTAGATACTCCTGG
>CALPQG020000161.1 GCA_943325655.2 Bifidobacterium breve
CAATTATGCGCGGAAGTTTCCCTGTATACATAGAGTATTATATGGAGGAAAAAATGGGATTGGAATTAAATTATACCGTTTATAGAATTCCATTTTTGGGAAGTCCCGAATCTCAGGACACAGATAAAATTTTTAGTTCTGGATTTGCAATTGGTTTAAAACAAAGATTTTATAAAAAAATGAACAGTTACGGAATGTTGTATTATGGCCATGAAATTAAATACCATAAAATGGATTACACTGCTTATGTCAATGCTACTATTGGAAGTACTCATTTATTAAACGCAAATGCCAACATTTATCAATATACCGTTCAAATAGGAGACCGTTTATTAAAGGCCACAGACAAACCTGGATTTACCATGGATATTTTTGTAGGACTTGGAGTTGGGATAAAAACATACAAAGAACAATTGGATGGTCAGTCAAAAAGTGCTGACCTATTCAGTCCTGTTCGAAAACCCGGTTTTTTTATTCCGGTACAACTAGGATTTAGTTTTGGCTATATACTATAATTTTTAAAATAGCTAAAATCAACAATTGATCAAAAATCATTTACAAAAACGGATAAAAAACAAATGGTTAACATGTTTACCGATGGTGCTTCAAGAGGAAATCCTGGTCCTGGTGGATATGGGACGATATTGACTTTTGGACAACACCGCAGAGAATTGAGTGAAGGTTTTAAACGTACCACCAATAACCGCATGGAACTATTGGCTGTAATTGCAGGGTTGGAAGCCCTGAAAGGAAATGACTTGCCGGTGACCATTTATTCTGATTCAAAATATGTAGTTGATTCTGTAGAAAAAGGCTGGATTTGGGGATGGGTTAAAAAGGCATTTAAAGACAAAAAAAATGAAGATTTATGGCGTCGCTTTATTCCTGTGTACCGAAAACATAAAGTAAAGTTTGTGTGGATTCGCGGTCACAGTGGTCATCCTGAAAACGAACGTTGTGATCAATTGGCTGTTGCAAGTGCGCTTGGAGGAAATTTAAAAGAGGATGTTGGGTACGATGGGTAAAAACTACTGCGGAAAGGGTCTTGAATACAGTTTTAAAAGTCATTAGATTTGTTGCTTTAAACTTAAAATTCAGAGTCAAAATTACTATATTCGTAGCCTTAAAACATTGAATTAGTTAAGATGTTTAGCGATTTATAATAGAATAAATAATGAATTTTACCAAAGAAGATATCATAAAAGCCCTTTCAACAGTTCAGGAACCTGATTTAAAACAGGATCTGGTAACCTTGAATATGATCAAAGATGTAGAAGTTACAGGGGAGAATGTAAGTTTTACAGTAATTTTAACAACCCCTGCCTGCCCTTTAAAAGAGCTTATCCGCAACAGTTGTATTGATGCAGTACATGAGCATGTTTCTGCAGCCTTAAAAGTTACGGTAAACCTTACTGCTGAAGTTTCTACAGGAAGATTTGGCGCTCCGGTATTGCCTGGAGTAAAAAACATCATTGCCATTGCTTCCGGTAAAGGAGGCGTTGGAAAATCAACTGTCACTTCAAACCTAGCACTTGCACTTGCCAAAAGTGGTGCTAAAGTAGGTTTGATTGATGCTGACATTTCTGGACCATCTGTTCCGGTAATGTTTGGTGTAGAAGATGCACAACCAGTGCTTGAAAACATTGATGGCAAAAATTACATTATCCCTATTGAAAAATATGGCATAAAAATGATCTCTATTGGTTTTCTAGCGCCCTCAGAAGGTGCGGTAGTTTGGAGAGGACCAATGGCAAGTTCTGCTTTACGCCAGTTTATTGGCGATTGCAAATGGGACGAACTGGATTATTTATTAATAGACATGCCACCAGGGACGAGTGACATTCACTTAACTTTGGTACAAACTGTTCCGGTTACAGGAGTGATCATTGTTACCACGCCACAAAAAGTTGCCTTGGCTGATGCCTCCAAAGGACTTTCCATGTTTCAGCAGCCACAAATAAATGTCCCTATTTTAGGTGTTGTCGAAAACATGGCATATTTTACTCCTGAAGAATTGCCTGATAACAAATACTATATCTTTGGAAAAGATGGAGGAAAAGCCTTAGCCGAAGCTTATGGCGTTAATTATTTGGGTCAAATTCCGTTGGTACAAAGCATTAGAGAATCAGGAGATGCAGGTCGTCCGATTGTGATGGATGACAATGTAACCTCCAAAGCATTTCAGGATTTAGCAGAATCTGTAGCACAACAAATTGCTATTAGAAACGCTACTCAAGACAAAACTAAGAAAGTAGACATTAAAGTATAACCTCATGGAAGCGAATATTGAAGTGAACCAATCCATCACTGCACGGGTAGAAGAAGCCCTAAATGGTGTAAGACCGTATATGGAAGCTGATGGAGGAAACATAAAATTGCTAGAAATCACTAGTGATGGTGTCGTTAAACTTGAATTAATGGGTGCATGCGGTACATGCCGTATGTCAGCAATGACCATGAAAGCAGGTGTTGAAGAAGCCATTAAAAAAGCAGTTCCTGAAATTACTTCCGTGGTAGCGGTCAATTTAACTTCTCTGGACGATCCAAAGGCGACTAATCCTTGGTAGTATTTTAGTTATCAAGTTAACGGTTATCAAGTTAACGGTTCACAAGTTAACGGTTTACAAGTTTTCGGTTTACAAGTTTTCAAGAATGATATTAGCTCCTAATTGCTTTATGTGATTAGGAGTTTTTTGTTTTCATAATTAGCGGTTGCTGGTTTACAAATTGATTTAAAACACTTTATGTTATTTCAAGTTTGTTTAGTTGTAATAATACCCGATATGTTTTATACGGTGTCGCATTCATCTATAAAATAGTTGGAGAGGTCCATTATAAATCGAGCATTTAGCCTTCTTCCAAAAATATAGTAAACACTCCATCATCGCACAATATTTCAATTCAAATTTTGTTTTTCACACATGCATTCAATTCAAAATTCAAAATTAGATTCTTAGTGTTTTCAGCTGGCCATAAATAGGGTTGCTAATCTTTGGTTTTTCATTGAAAAATAATTTGACACAAAAACAGTTTTATAAAGTAAACTATTATACTTACATTTAGATGGTGTAAGTAAAGTGATAATTTTTCTTAAATAAATCAAATTTGAAGCCAGGCATTATCATATTTCTTTGCGTATACACTTTTTCAGCTTTTGGATTCATAAAACTCATGGAACCTATTTATAAAGGGTATTTCAGAGACTATATTAATTCGAAAAAAACTACAGTCTGTACCATTATCTTAACTGATTCAGAAATGAAAGCAGTAAAAAAACAAGCACTATTTGAAGAAAATGAATTGATACATGAGGGTAAACTATACGATATTATTGCCATATCAATTCACCAAAACAAAAACCATTTCAGCTGTAAATTTGATAAACTTGAACAGGGTTTTACAGCTTTGGTAAATGAATTTGTAAAAGCTATCCATCAAAACAGTAAGGACAATAATACGATTGAAATCAATTCGGAAAAATTGAATAGTTATTTTACTTTTACCACCATTCATTTATCAAAAAAACAAGTTTTACTTTACCAATTAAGCAATCATTTTCCCTATTATTTTTCTAGCATCACTTTTCAAGCTTCAGACAAAACACTCCCTCCTGAAGTATTATAAGCGCCTGTTTTTAAAACCACAATTACGGTTCTTCAAAAGAGTACTGTAAATTTTTCTATGTTTTATAGCCAATAAAAACGATTATGGTCAAACAAATCATTCTACTCATAATTTTAGGGGGCAATATTGCCCATGCACAAAGCATAAAAGTAATTGACAAATCAAGTTTGGAAACTTTGCACATGGCAACAATCACCCTTGATGACAGCAGTAAAATTACAACGAATGAAAAAGGTGTTTTTGACTACCGTCAGGTTCAACAAAGTACCAACATCACCATCAACTTTCTAGGGTACGAACCAGTCACTGTGGCAACAAGCAGTTTGCCTGCCCTTACAAAAATTTTCCTGACAGAATCTTCCTACAGTACCCAGGAAGTTGTGGTATCGGCCAGTAAATTTGAAGAAAAACAAAGCGAAGTTCCTCAACAAACCATGATTATTAAATCAAGAGACATGGAATATATGAATGCCCAAAATGCAGGAGATGTATTGCTTCAAACAGGCAATGTGTTTGTTCAAAAAAGTCAATTGGGTGGAGGAAGTCCAATCATCAGAGGTTATGAAGCCAATAAAGTATTGATGGTCGTAGATGGTGTAAGAATGAACAATGCCATTTACAGAGGAGGACACCTTCAAAACATCATTACCCTCGACAATAATATGTTAGAACGGGTTGAAGTGATTTATGGACCAGGTGCTGTGATGTATGGCGCTGACGCCCTTGGAGGGGTAATGCATTTTCGTACCAAAAATCCTAAGTTTTCTAACAATGGTGAATTACAATCTAGCGGAGGTAGTTTTTACAGATTTAGTACCGCCAACAAAGAAGAAACCTATCACTTCAACCTCCATCTTGGCCATAAAAACATCGCTTCCCTGACCAGTTTTACCAACAGCAATTTTGGAGATTTGAGAAGTGGCACCACGCATGATGCCACTTATGGGGATTGGGGAAAAAGGATAAAATATGCCCAACGCATCAATGGCAAAGATTCTTTGGTGAGCAATAGTAACCCTAATTTGCAAGTTGGAACAGGCTATTCACAACATGATTTTTTGCAAAAAATAATGGTAAAAACAGGGAAGGTTACCCATATTGCCAACCTGCAATATTCTACGTCTGGCAATATCAACCGATATGACAGGTTAACGGAGCCGCTAGGTGCAGGATTAAAATCTGCGGAATGGTATTATGGTCCACAAAACAGGCTATTCAGTTCGTATACGATGGAATACGCTCCTGAAAACACTACCTTTTTTAACAAAGTGAGGTTAATTTATGCTTTTCAAAATATTGATGAAAGTAGGATTTCTCGCAACTTCGGAAGCGCAAACAGGGATTCAAGAATCGAAAATGTAAAAGTAAATTCCATTAACCTAGATTTCAACAAAAACATCGGCAAGCATGAATTCAGGTATGGTGCGGAAAGAATTACCAACCATGTAACTTCTACTGCAAACAGATTTAACATTACTACTGGAGCCACCTCTATACTTGACACCAGGTATCCAGATGGTGGATCAAAAATGACCAGTCTAGGTTTGTATCTTTCTCATGCATTTGAAATTTCTAAAAAATTTATTATTACTGAAGGAATAAGGTGGAGTAATTATGAATTGAATGCGAAGTTTAATGGCATCGCGGGCTTAAATTTCCCTTTTGCAAGTGTTACACAAAACGCTTCTGCGGTGAATGGCAATATTGGAATGGTATTTCAACCTGGTAAAGACTGGAGATTTTCTACGGTAGGTTCTTCCGGGTTCAGGGCACCCAATGTAGATGATATGTCAAAAGTATTTGAATCAGCAGTCGGAAATTTAATTGTACCCAACCCTAGTTTGAAACCGGAATACAATTACAATGTAGAGTTGAGTATTTCAAAAGTATTTGCTAAAAAAATAAAATTAGATTTTACAGGATACAATACCTGGATTGTAGATGCCATCACTACTGGTCCGGCTCAGTTTAACGGACAAGACAGCATTTTATACAATGGCACGATGAGCAAAGTAAGTTCAAACAAGAATGCTCAAAATGCCATGATTACAGGATATAATGCTGGAATTTCAGCGGACATTACCAGTTTCCTTTCGCTCACCTCCTCTTTGAATTATACTTATGGCAGGATAAAAACAGATTCTAGCGATTATCCATTAGACCATATTGCGCCACTTTTTGGAAGAACAAGTGTGGTGGTAAAAATCAAAAGGTTTAAAGGAGAACTTTGGGTATTGTACAATGACGCAAAAATCAGTAAAGATTATAATTTACTTGGAGAAGACAATGAAGTATATTCGGCCAATTCCACCAATGGATTTACGCCAGGCTGGATAACTTATAATGTAAGGGGTGCATATCATTTTAATGAAATGATACAACTACAAGTTGCCTTAGACAATATATTAGATACCCATTATCGGCTTTTTGCCTCTGGTATAAGTGCCCCTGGGCGAAATTTAAGTTTAACGTTGAGGGCTAATTTTTAGTGTTTGAGTACAGGGTACAGGGTACAGGGTACAGAGTACAGGGTAAAGAGTACAGGGTAAAGAGTACAGAGTACAGGGTACAGAGTACAAAGTACAGGGTACAAAGTACAGGGTACAGAGTACAGGGTATTAAGTACAGGGTACAAAGTACAAAGTACAAAGTACTAGATTTACTTACCGAAGACTTTGTACCTAATACTTTGTACTAATCGCATTTGGTCCACTTCGAAGACGTGAACCAGCGAAAAGGGAGCTGATTAACCAACCATTGGAGATGAGAGTTCATAGAAAAAAACTGGTATTCAAAAAAGAAGTACGATGTCATCGGGATCTAAAG
>CALPQG020000162.1 GCA_943325655.2 Bifidobacterium breve
CAATTATCGAACCCCGTGAACGATATCAACACCATCGCCAATGATTTAGAAACCATTTACGACTTCAAAGTACAGAAAGTACTCAATGCTGAATTAGGTCAAATCTATTCAGAAATAAGAAAATACAGCCAAATGACTTTTGAAGAAGACGATCAATTGTTTATTATGTTTGCCGGACATGGCATCTATGATGGCGTATTCAAAGAAGGCTATTTGGTAGCCAAAGATTCTAAAAAAGAAGACGATGGCAAACAAACCTACCTCTCGTATTCTAACTTAAGAACCTTGCTCAACAACATTCCCTGTAAACATATTTTTTTAGTCTTAGATGCCTGTTTTGGGGGCACCTTTGACCAATCAGTGGCGCATCGTGGTGGGGAAGACGATAAAATATATGCCGCAGTAAACAAAGATGAATTTGTATTGAGAAAATTGAAATACAAAACACGCTTGTATTTAACCTCTGGAGGCAAAGAATATGTACCAGATGGCAGACCAGGACAGCACTCTCCTTTTGCAAGAAGAATTTTAGAAGCCCTGCGATCGGGTGGCGGAGAAGACCATATCTTAACTTCGGGTGAATTGATTACATATATCGATAAAGTAACGCCTGAGCCACAAAAAGGCCAGTTTGGCGACAACCAACCAGGCAGTGACTTTTTATTTATTAAAAAATAGCGACATGGTAATGTAAACAGCGGCTATGCAATACACAAAAGGGACAAGGAAATATACCTTTCACCAATATCTAAACATTGAAGCAATGTACAAGATGACACAAAGCACCAAAGCCCATACACCTACAGTCAAAAAGCCTGTAGGTGTATCATAAAACCCATGTAAAAATTTCAACCACCATTGGTTTTCAACACTTTGAATAATGAAGCTTGGTATTCAGGACCACTAAGCTGTACATAATACAAGCCAACATACAAATATTTCATCTCCACGACAACACTATTTTCACCTACATCGCCACGGCACTGTTGAGCACATACAATTCGCCCATGATGGTCTATAATAGTGATGGTATAAGCGCCACCATGAATGGATTGAAACATAATAGAAGCGTCACCAACCACTGGATTTGAAATAAGTGGCTCATTTAAAGATTCCATATAAGAAGTAAACAACACTTTAGATTCATGACTTGAGCCATCAAGATCATACGCCCTCAATTTGTAATAACAATTGACAGTGGCTTCGGCTTTTAAATCCTCATATTGGTATGCCATAATACCTGAACTAAAACCTGCTGCTGCTACCTTTCCTATTTCTTCAAAAGCCCTACCGTCCAAACTTCTTAAAACCGTAAAATGGCTGGTATTTTCCTCCAATGTAGTTTTCCAAGAAACAGTAATTTGAGATTTTTTATGCTGCACTTTTAAATCAGTCCACAAAACAGGAAGTACGACAATATTTTTAAAATAATTATAATTGCCATCATATTCCCCAACCATCAAATCCTTGTCTCCATCATTGTCCAAATCTGCAAAAGCAGGCGTTGAAGATACACCAATATTCGTTAGCGAAAATGGATTGGCCACCTTCACAGCAAAAGCAGGCGCTGCAGCTGTTCCGGTATTTTGAAAATAGTACAAGTCCCCTACCGCATAATCGCCAATCATCAAATCATAATCCCCATCTTTGTCCAAATCTGCAAAAGCAGGGCAAGCATACGTCCCAATATCTGTAATCGAAAATGGATTGGTAGAAACTGCTGCAAAAGCTGGAGCTGAAGAGGTACCTGTATTTTGAAAATACTTAGAATTACCGGTTGATTCTCCAGCCATCAAATCCAAATCACCATCATTGTCTAAATCAATAAATGACAAGGCCGAAAAAGAACCTACATCAGTCAATGAATAGGGGTTTGTAGTTTTTGCAGCAAAAGAGGGTGCAGAGACAGTTCCGGTATTTTGAAAATAATAAAATTTTCCATCACCAGCACCAACCATTAAATCATAATCTAAGTCATGGTCTAAATCCACAAAACAAGGTTGGGAATAACCTCCTAAGGATGACAAGGTCGTCAATGAATATGGATTCGTAGTTTTGGCGGCAAAAGAAGGTGCGGAAGCAGTACCTGTATTTCGAAAATAATAGATATCCCCACCTGTTTCACCAGCAATCATGTCCTGGTCTCCGTCATTGTCTAAGTCAGCAAAAGAAAGTGCAGAATATGTACCCATATCAGTTAAAGAAAATGGGGTTGGGGAAACAACAGCATCAAATGTAATGGCAAAAACCGAATGTTGACATGAGAGCATTGGAAAAATGAACAAAGCGAAAACGGCAGATAGCCATTTTTTATTCTTTGCTCCAAAACACCAGTTTGCAAAAGTATATAACTGTGACAGCGCTGAAAATAATTCACTAAAGGTTACCATAAATATTAAAATTAAAATCAATGAAACAAAGCAATCAAAAACAATCAATAAAACCCTACTAGTACTCCCTTAACAATTCTCCAACAATCAAACAAAATCCCAAACACAAATTATTAAAAGAAAAACAAACCAATATTAAATCATCTATTGAAAGTAATGTGTTTTACTATTTCAATTGAAATTAGTTTCTATTTCAATGCTTTTTTTTTCAAATCAACTTGAATATATTTTTAATGATTACCTTAGTGTTTCAAGTTACAAAGTTTATAAAAAAATGACTACACAAGCTTTACTTTTCCAACAAGAACTGTCCAAACTTAATGCAGAACAACGCAAAGCCGTTGATACCATAGATGGACCAGTATTGGTTATTGCGGGGCCTGGAACAGGGAAAACACAAATTCTATCGGCCAGAATTGGACACATTCTTTCGGAAGGTTTGGATGTTCAGGCACACAATATTTTATGCTTAACCTATACCGATGCGGGCACTATCGCCATGCGCAAACGTTTGCTAAAATTTATTGGCACCGATGCTTATAGGGTAGCCATCCATACTTTTCATTCTTTTTGCAATTCGGTAATCCAAGACAACAAACAATATTTTGGCGACACCAATTTTTTACAACCTATTGATGAATTAGAATCGGTAGAACTCTATTACGAGTTAATCGAAAAACTTCCGGCAGACCATCTTCTCAAACGTTTTACGGGTGCTTTGTATTACGAAGTTGACCCTCTCAAACGCTTGTTTGAAGCCATCAAAAAAGAAAACCTATCTCCTGAAACCCTGGCACAAGCGGCAAGAGACTATATTGATCAGCTAGCAGACAACCCTGATTTTCAATACAAAAGAAAGTACAAAGAATTTAATGCAGGAGATCCAAATCCTAAAAAAATTGAAGAAGAAACCCTTAAGCTAGAAAAATTCATTGCTGGGGTTAATTTGTTTCCTACGTTTAATGCCATGATGCAACAACGTAATCGCTATGATTACCATGACATGATCAATTGGGTAATCAAAGCTTTTCAGGAGCATGATGATTTGTTGGCGCGTTACCAAGAACAATTTCAATACATTTTGATCGATGAGTTTCAAGATACCAATGGGGCTCAGGCCAATATCTTGTACCAACTCTGTGCTTTTTGGGGCGAAGAGGCCAATATATTTGCCGTAGGTGATGATGACCAATCGGTGTATAGTTTTCAGGGTGCAGAAATTAGCCGCATCAATGCTTTTGTGGATAGGTTTAAAAACACCCTCTCTCCTATTTTACTCAAACACAATTACCGTTCGAGCCAAGAAATCCTGGATGCTTCCAAAGGTTTAATAAGCCATAACAATGCACGATTGGTGCACGACCCTAATCTTCAAGCCATTTACCAACACCAAAATGAGCAGCTAGACAAAAGTTTGGTGGCGAGTAATGCGGCGTATGCGGACATAAATCCTTCGGTATTTATACATGAATGCACCAATTCTTACCACGAAGAAGCACATTTAATAGCCATGATTGAGCAATTGCAAGCCGATCAAGCGCTGCACAATGCACCAATCCTCCAACAAATTGATTTATTAAAGGCTCAAAATTCCTCCATAGGAAATATACAAGCCCTTGAAGAGCAGCTGCAACATTTAGACGAGGTAGCCATCATTTACAAGCAACATGCAGATGTGGAATCCTTGGTAAAAGCCTTGAGTCATCGCCATATTCCCTATAACCTTACCCGTCAACAAAACATTTTAGAGCTGCCTTTGGTAAATCAAATTTTAACAATACTTGCTTATTTGCAGGCCGAAGATGAATTAGAAAGGTCGGGGGAACATCTATTATTTAAAATTCTACATTACCAATTTTTCGATATCAGCAAAAAAGACATTAGCCATATCGCCCATGAATGTGCCGAAAACAAAAAATACAGTTGGCGATACCTCATGTCGAATACCCAAAAACACTTGTTATTGGGTTTCGAAAATTCCAAAGCACTTACAGCATTAGCACAAAACTTAAGTCATTGGCAAAAAGATTTGCATAACATGACCTTGCAAACCTTGTTTGAAAAAATACTGCAATTTTCAGGTTTGATTAAATATGTACTCTCTCATCCTGAAGAAAAATTATGGCTCCTAGAAGTCATTACCTCCTTGTTTGATTTCATTAAAAATGAATCTGTCAAACAGCCACAATTGAGCATTGCTGATTTGCTACTTAAAATCAAAAAACTCAAAGACAACAAACTCAGCATCAACCTCAACCGCATCGTAAGGGCATCGCATGGCCTCCATTTAATCACAGCCCATTCAAGCAAAGGATTAGAATACGACCATGTGTTTATCATCAAATGCAATAAAGACTTTTGGGAAGGCAGAGGCAAAAGGGCTGGGGGATATAAATTCCCTCCGGTGGAATATTGGCTAGACGAAGCCAAAATCAAAAACTTGCAAGAAGCGAATCCTGAAGAAGAAGAACGTCGTTTGTTTTATGTAGCCATGACCAGGGCAAAAAAAGCCGTGCATTTGTCTTATGCCTTGATGAAATCAACCGACAAAACACCAGACAAAGCGAGCTTACAAGAATCTCAATTTATCAGTGAAATTAGACTGGCAATGCCAGCTTTACAACCCAATAAAGTAAGTTACCAAACCGACGAAGACTCCAAAGTCAACGAGATGGTACAATACTTAACCCAGCTGCTCACCCTTGCCCCTTTACCCGATGAAGTAGCTTTAGAAAAAGAATACATCAACGCTACCTTGTCCAAATACAAACTTAATGTAACGCATCTCAACAAATACCTTAAATGTAAGCTGTCATTTTATTACGAAAACATCCTCAAAATCCCTTCTGCCAGAAGTGCCAGCATGGGTTTTGGAAATGCCGTACACTATGCCATTGAACATCTTTTCAGGGCCATGCTTGACGATGAAAACAAAACTTTTCCTGACATCAATACCTTTGTTGGCTATTTCAAGAAAGGAATGCAAAACTATGCTTCTCACTTTACCCCTAGCGAATACAAACTTAAAATAGAGTTTGCCGAACAACTGCTACCCGACTATTACAACACCTATGTGCAAGATTGGGAAAAAGCAGTTAGGGTAGAATACCGATTTAGCAACATTCTATATGATGATATTCCATTGTCAGGTGCCATTGATAAAATAGAGTTTTTGAACGGCAAAGAATGCAATGTAGTCGATTACAAAACAGGAGATCCCGACAGGGCAAAATCAAAAATGAAAGCCCCAACCAAACCTGGCGCCGACTTACAAGAAGCAAAATTCGAGGAAGTATACGGCGGTGATTATTGGAGGCAAATTGTGTTTTACAAAATCCTGATGGACCTTGATAAAACCCATGAATGGAAAATGGTATCGGGAGAAATTGACTTGTTCCAAAAAGCTAAAAAAGGAAACTTCGAAAAACTCAAACTGACGGTTACCCCTGAAGACGAATTATTGGTCAAAAAACAAATCAAAGATACCTTCAAAGGCATTATGGCACAAGACTTTAGGGGATGTGGCGAAAAAGATTGCCAATGGTGTACATTTGTGAGGGAACAATATACAGGCATTTTGATAACGGAGGAAGAAGTTTAGATTGAGTGATGAGTGTTTAGTGTTGAGTGTTGAGTAAAATGCGCTGAAAGTAACAAAGGAAGGGATGAGTGATGAGTGTTGAGTGTTGAGTAAAATGCTGCGCTGAAAGTAACAAAGGAAGGGATGAGTGATGAGTGTTGAGTGTTGAGTAAAATGCTGTCAATGCCTAAATGAAGTTGACCGTTTTGATTTACTCATAACTTCATTTAGTTATATTCTTCTGTGATTTTTGAATCTGAGGCATTTTGTCCAAAACTCCAGCATGAAGGGTCATTTTGCCCTTCAACGCTGAGTTATATTCTTCCGTTGATATTTCACCATCGGCATTTTGTCCGTTACAAATATATTCTTTTTCAAATTGAATTGGTGACTTTCTTTGTAGCTTTATATGTGGTTTTTCATAGTTATAAAGTGACACACTTCGGTCAACTTC
>CALPQG020000163.1 GCA_943325655.2 Bifidobacterium breve
TATGACAATGGGTATTCAAGATAAATTTGGGGGTTAATGCATTGAGTTTGATAAATTCTACCAATTCCTCTTTTTCATAAGGCTCATAACATCCCGGATCAATGATGATACACGCATTTGTTTCATCATATAAAAGGTAGGTGTTTTCCTGTAAAGCATTAAATACAAAACTTTTTATGGTAACCATAGCGTTGTTGATGTTAAAATTAAGCGCGGGCAATTTACTGAAATTAGCTAAAAGTATTGTTCGTGGTGAGATAATATATTGGTATTTACAATAAAATTTGTAACTGATTCAATAGCTTTTCAGCACAAATGTTCAAATGGTGTCTTTGCGTTGTTTGGTCTATTATACTGTACAATGTTTTAGCAATCGTATTTTTGAAGCATTAAAGTAATGCTTTGGCGAATCAATGCGATTTTTTTTATAAATTCAGATACGAATTAACCTGTGCTCACGTAAATCATCTAAGGTTAGTGCCTTACCCTCGTTCAGGTTTTTATAATCAACCACTGAGCATAAAAATAATTTATGGTCTCCAGCTTGCATCGTATTTTCCACCTTTAATTCAGTAAGGGCTAAAGCATCTTTCAATATTTTAAAGCCATTCCAATGAGCTATCAATTCTCTTTTTTCTAATCGACTAATTTTATCAATATTTTTCCCACTCTTTTTACCTAGCAAATCTACCATGCGGTATTGTTCGGCGGCCAATAATTGTAAAACAAATTTGGGTGAATTATCTACTATTTCAAGTGTTTTGGTATCATTGTAAATAGCTACTATTATTTGTTTAGGTTGCATACTAACGGCAGATGTATAGGTACAGATATTCATATTGTAGGTGGTATCGAACTTGCTGCTTATACTATAAACAGGCAGGTTGATACGATTCCAAGGTTTCTTTCTAGTCATAATTTATATAGAAATTCTTCCGCATATTTTAAATGTAACGTTCGTTTTTCATCAGGCATGTTATCAAATGTTTTTACCAACATTCCTAATCTTGGATTTTGTAAAAAGAAATTCCTGTGGCTATGCATAAATCGCCAGAATAATCCATCCCATATATTTTGCCATGCTCCTTTTTTATAATCACTCATTTTCATAATATAATTGCTGCCGCTTATATAAGGTTTGGTTGCCATTAAACCTCCATCAGCAAACTGACTCATGCCATAAACATTAGGGACCATTACCCAATCATAAGCGTCTACAAACAGCTCCATAAACCAACGGTAAACTTCATCGGGGTCAAATTCACACAACAACATAAAATTGCCCAATACCATTAATCTTTCAATGTGGTGACAATAACCGGTGTCTAAAACTTTTTTTATGGTACTGTCAATGGGCTCAATTCCGGTGGTGCCTTTCCAAAAAGAAGCAGGTATTTTTCTTGTAAATCCCCAATAATTTTTTGTGCGCGCTTCGTTGCCCTTCAGTTCATAAACTCCTCTAATAAATTCCCTCCAGCCAATAATTTGTCGAATAAAACCTTCCAAAGAATTTAATGGGATTTCGTAGTTGCTTGCATAAATAAGTGCCTCATCGATAACAAATTGAGGTGTTAATAAACCAACATTGAGCATGGGACTTAAAACACTGTGATGCAAAATATTTTCATTGGCCACAATAGCGTCTTCAAAAGCACCAAATTCTGAAAACCGCGCATTAAAAAAATCTTGGAGCCAACTTTTGCTTTCGGCAAACGTGGCCGGATAAATAAACCCTGGATTTAAATGGCCATAGTTATCCGGAAAATGTTTCTGTGTATAGGCAACTGCTTCCAAATAGAAGTCGTTTGGTTTTAAAAAGTCAGTTTTGGGGACTGTTTTTCCTTTCGGATATTTCAAGCGATTTTCATCATCAAAAGTCCATTTACCTCCAAGTGGTTTTTTGTCTTTTTCTAATAATATATTGCTACTAAGTCGCTGTTGCTTGTAAAAATCGGTTTGAAACATTCTTTTCTTTTCCGAAAAATAAGTAGCAATTTCTTCTGAAGAATTAAGAAATAACGAAGTGCAATTTTTATGTACCTCCAAATTATGATCCTTGCAGGCTTTGCTAATTCTTTGCTCAAGCCAACAATCGGTAGTAGCTATATATTCTAAAGAATGAACACCTTTTGTTTTCAAATGAGGAATTAATTTTCTTACGTCAGCTAACTCATTAAATGAATCAATATAAACTACTTGGGTATTTTTTGATTGAAAATAGCTTTCATAAAATTTCATACTTGCTCTATGGAAAGCAATTTTTTGTTTATGAAAATTGTATTGCTTGAAGTAAAGCCATTCTTCTATTAAATAAATGATTTCACATTTTTCAAATAGTATATTTTGTTCGAATAACTGATGTGGAAAAACGATTCCTACTTTGCTCATATTTTATTTTTGTTGGATCTGCATTTATCACTGCAGTATTTGACTTGTTCCCACTCTTTTTCCCATTTTTTTCGCCATGAAAAAGGACGCTGGCAAACAATACAAATTTTGTTGGGTAAATTCTGTTTATGAATCTTATGCAAACTTAATTATGTTAAAGTGTTTCAATTTTTGTTACTATCCTGGGTTGTGATTTATATTTTAATCTCTTTCATTATTGCTTCGGCAACGCTTCTTCCACTTTCCATTGCACCGTTAATTGATCCTTGCAACAAATAATCTCCACAATAAAAAACACCTTCAGTAGACCTTGGTTTGTATTCGTTTTCAAAATTTATTTTAGGCAATGCCTCTTTGATAGTGTATGATTTTAGGAGGTTCCAATTTGCAACTTCCAAACCAAAAATGGACTTTAAATCAATCAGGAAATCATCGGTTTTAGTATGAATTCCATTAGCGGAGACTGAAATGAGGTATTTGCCATTTTGAGAGTAACTTGGTGCTACATGGCTTATCAGCACTACATTGTTAATGATTCGATTTTGGTTTGCATTGAGTATGACGTGTTTGGTGTCAATTGGAAGTTTTTCTGCTTCAAAATATTTATTGGTCACGTTTTGATATGCTGTAGTATTACGCATGTTACAAGCCAACACCACTATGTCAAATGATTCTTTTTCCCCTTCACTTGTAGTAATAGACTTATTGTCAAAGTGCTCCACTTTTGCATTGTATCGGATTTTATCAGATCCAATATAATCCAACAATTGATTGGGGATAGCAGCCATTCCATCTTTAGGTACTGCCGCTCCTGCCTCTGCAAACATTTTAAATGTAAACTGAAGCATTTTACTGTCGGTTTCTAAGCTATTTTCAAGAAATACTCCCTGATAAAACGGAATCCAAAAATCTTCAATTATTCTTTCACTAAAACCCAATTTTCTTAAATACGACAATGAACTAATTGTTTTTTTACTGTTAAATATATCCTCAACGCTTAATCGGCTTAAGGTAAATTTCAGTTTCAATAAAATTAATTTGTCCATGAAGGTGCCGGGACCTTTTACAACGGTTTTAAATAAGGCCGTAAATCCATTTTCTGGGTCATAAAACGGTATTTGTTTACCGTTCTTATAGATTAAAGAACCTTTCGGAAAGCGTTGTAATTGCAACTTGTCGTAGTCTAAAACTTTTTTAGTTTCGGGGTATGCAGGCAATAAAACCTGAAAACCCCTATCTAATTGAAATCCGTCGATGCGGTCGGTGGTCAATTTCCCACCTACTCTATCAGATGATTCGAAAATCGTAATATCATTTATACCATTTTTTTTCAAATACCAGCAGCAAGTAAGTCCTGATAATCCCGCACCTATAATACCTATTTTCATTTTTAAATAAATGTTGATTTGTGAAAAAGAATTTTGAAGTCATCACTATGTATGCTCGTGTCTTTGTTTTCCATTAGAGCTATTCCAATTTGATTATTGAAATTGAAGATAGCGTTTTTTATAGTATTGTATCCAATTTGTTTGAATAGGTATGCCACTGACTGTGAACCTGCAAATGCGTCTATAGCGGATTGTAGGTTGTTGGGAACAAACTCCGTTCACCAAGCCAAATGCATGTGTTTAGCACCCAAATGTGGTGGTTCAGGAAACCTACAATCAAAATACTTGATATTCTTCAAATAGCATTTTCTCTTTTTTAATATTCAGTCGACAAGTTACGATTTTCAACCCTTTTATTGCTCAAAACGCCTTCCTAATTATCAAGGTTTCACTTTTTGGGTCGTAGGCTTGGTTGTTAAGCCTTGTCATTTTTTTGTCCATTGTCATCTCTAATGTTGATGGTTATATGGTCCTCCTACACTGACCGATAACAGGAAGATATACGGAAGTCTTCGGTCTTTCGCTAATTTGTCGACGTCAGGTTGTTTGGCTTTAGATTTGTCTGTAACTTCTTTATAGGTTTAATAGTCAACAAAACCTTGAAGTCCATTGGTGTCTACATTCGAAGGAAGCCTAACAATAATTTCCGAGTCTGTTTTTTGAATTACCATGACGGTTTTAATTTTAAATAAAAATAAGAACTTTTACTCGTCAACCCAATTAAAAGTTTGATGTTCAATAAATTGGCGTTTATCGTTGCGGTGCTAGCGCTTGCTGCCCATCACCAAAGTAAACATAAAGTAAAAACTTCGAAATCAAAGTGTTGAAGCGTCTACCGAAGCGAGAAGGGCAGAATGCTCAAGCACAGTGTGTGTCTAGAATAGACGCAGTCTATTCAGACACACAATGGCAATATATGTAAACATTCGAGAAAATCATTTCATAGTTTTCGTGGAATTATCCCAAGAAAATGGTCATTTTTTGGGGATAATGACTACCACCATTCCCCTAGAAAGGTTAAAGCGTGGCTAAGTAAGTTTGTTTGATAATGACCAATCGGTAACCCCCCATTTGAATCCTTTGTTTTTGAGAATTGCCGCATAAGAGCGGTATTGCTTTAATCGCAATCATGTACGGTGGTCTCGCTGAATGGCGGGACAGATTGTTAGAGGCTCGCCACTAAGCTTTTAGCTTAGCGGCAGTCTACTCAATTAGCGGTAGACTTTCCTAGTTGAAGTTCCTATATTCCATTGGTGTTTTACCTGTCTTTTTCTTAAATAATTTATTAAAGTATTGTGGATATTCGAAACCTAAACTATTCGCAATTTCATTAATATTCTTTTCAGAATTTAAAAGCAAATTCTTTGCCTCCTCAATCAGATAAAAATGAATGTGTTCTTGTGTATTTTTGCCTGTTTCCTTTTTTAGCAAATCACTCAAATAGCTTGGTGATAAATGAACTTTATCTGCTAAATACTTCACCGTAGGTAAGCCTTGTTCATTTATTCTGCCATCAGCAAAATATTGGGTTAAAATGCTTTCTATTTGTGAAATTATGGATTTGTTGGTCTGACTTCTTGTTATCAGTTGCCTGCCATAAAACCTTGAACAATAATTCAATAATAGTTCTATTGTAGATACAATGATGTATTGACTATGTATATCAATATTTTCTTGAAGTTCTGCTTGGATTTTTTGAACACACTCCAATAAAATATTTTTTTCTTTGTTTGAAAGGTGAAGCGCTTCGGAAACTTCGTAATTAAAAAAACTGTACCTTTTAAATTTGTCGTTCAATGAAGTTACTCTGATTAAGTCGGGGTGAAAAAATAAACCCCAGCCCAACATATTTTCTCTATGTTCAATTTCATTGTCAATTTCAATAGTTTGGTTAGGAGCAATACATATTAAATTACCGTCTTGAAAATCTATTGTTTTTCTGCCATATTTGATATAGTTTTTACAATAGTTTTTAAACATTATGGAATAAAAATCGGTACTGATTTTAGAATTTTGATTTACGTTTTCACTTACCTTGCTAAAATCTAAAACGGCTAATAATGGATGTTGACTATCCCCTAAATTAAATAATTTATGTAAGTCGGCAATGCTTTGCAGTTGTATTATCTCACTCATATTTTTTCAACGAATTCTTGTAAATATTCCATATAAATATGGCCTCGTCTTTCAGCAAAAAAATCTAAACTTAAAACAATACTGGCTTGGATAAATAAACCCAATCCAATACCTCTCCAAAATGTATCATTCATAGAACTATACATCAATACAATACCTAAAATGATTAATGCAATTTCTACGTATCTATAAATAACAAAATTGCGCAATACTTTTTTCATTCGTGGAATTTCATGAATTTGAATTTTTTGTGGTTCGTTTGTTATACAGCTTTGAACCCGAATAATGTCTTTTGAGCTTCTAGTAACTATGGTATAACCTACGATAAACTCTAATAAAGCAACTATAATAAAAGGTATGGCAACACCTTTCCAAAAAGAAGTCTTTAATGAAAAAAAGAAATAGAGGGCCATGGAGAAAGCAATGGCTCCTATTAAAATAA
>CALPQG020000164.1 GCA_943325655.2 Bifidobacterium breve
CATTTTTTATTGGTACCTGGCGTGGGTGCTCAAGGTGGTGACTTGAGAGAAGTTTCTATCAATGGCATGAACAAACAATGTGGCTTATTGATCAATTCTTCAAGAGGAATTATTTACGCTTCCAATGGCGAAGACTTCGCTGAAAAAGCGGGCATTGAAGCAAAAAAAATTGCCTTGGAAATGAAAGAATTGTTGGCAAACATTTTAGGTTAATTGTATTTTCGATTTCTCTTTATTTTATAGATAGAATGTTTGGAACGAATTAGGTCTTTCAAAATGTAAAATATTGGTATGGCTTTCATTCAAATTAATCGCGATGAATTCATCTGTTGATTTTATTGTTTTTGAAAAATAAGTCCACTGATTTCATTGGAACCAACCCAACTCAATAGTAGCCATTTACATTCCAATTCAATAATATGAAAGTAAAAAACAATCATGCAAACGCTTAAAAAACATTCCAAAGCACCGTATAAATTACAAACTATTTATAAATTGCAGGAATAGTAAAACGTTATATTCATCTACCAATTCACTAAATGTCTTCATTCTTAATCATAAGTATTATCATTATCTATTTTGGCGCATTAATAGGCATTTCTATTTTTACCTCAAAAAATGCTGACAGTGATGCTTTTTTTGTAGGAAACAGGCAATCACCTTGGTACCTGGTAGCTTTTGGAATGATTGGGACTTCCCTTTCTGGAGTTACTTTTATTTCAGTACCTGGAAATGTGGGTAAATTTGGAATGGCCTATTACCAAATAGTACTCGGCTATATTGTTGGTTATATTGTGATTGGCATGGTGCTGATGCCTTTGTATTACAGGTTAAATTTAATTTCTATATACACTTATTTAGAACAACGATTTGGTTATTGGTCATACAAAACCGGAGCTTTTTTCTTTTTACTTTCAAGAACTTTAGGGTCATCATTGAGACTGTACCTTGCCGCCAATGTTTTACAAATATTCCTTTTTGATACCTGGAACGTACCTTTTGGTGTTACCGTAGCCATCACCATTTTACTGATTTGGGTGTATACTTTTAAAGGAGGCATCAAAACCATTATCTGGACCGATAGTTTTCAAACCATCTTTTTGATCAGTTCTGTAGCCATTTGTGTGGTGTTGATTTGTGGAAGACTGGACCTTGATTTTTCAAGTTTAATAAGCACGATTATGGAAAGTAAATATTCCAAAACATTCTATTTTGACGACATAAACTCTAAACTATTTTTCCCAAAACAGTTTTTCGGTGGCGCATTTTTAGCCATTGCCATGACAGGGCTTGACCAGGATTTGATGCAGAAAAACCTTACCTGTAAAAACATTGGTGAAGCACAAAAAAACATGTTCTGGTTTACAATCATATTGGTATTTGTAAACCTGTTGTTCTTGACTTTGGGTGCGTTGCTGTATATTTACAGTGCTCAAAAAGGAATTCCATTACCGGCTTCATCAGATGATTTGTTTCCAAGTTTGGCCTTACATGAGTTTGGTACCTTTGCAGGAATCTTTTTTTTATTGGGAATTATTGCCAGTTCGTATGCCAGTGCCGATTCCGCAATGACGGCTTTGACCACTTCATTTTGCATTGATTTCCTAAATTTCAAAGACAAAAACGAGATACAAAAACAACAACAAAAATTTAGGGTTCATATCGGCGTATCGTTGGTATTTTTAATCATTATCATCATTTTTAGAGAGCTCAATGACAGGTCATTAATTGATACGGTTTTGACCGTTGCAGCTTACACTTATGGCCCATTATTGGGAATGTATTCTTTTGGATTATTTACCAAAATTAAAATTAAAGATCAATTCGTACCTTTCATTTGTGTACTAAGTCCACTACTTACTTTCATCATCAATTATTATTCTAAAACTTGGATGAATGGCTATGAATTTGGTTATGAATTATTGATTTTAAATGGATTAATTACCTATTTATGTTTACTTTTAATTCAAGATAAGAAAGCTTAAAAACGAGACAAATGTTTAGATTACTTTTAATGGTTGGCGTTATTCTTTTTTTCAGTGCTTGTTTACGCCTTGATGATAATTTGTATAATGCAAAGAAAATTGATCATTATGAATTGGACAATTATAAAGGCGAGCAAGACTTTATATTGGATAACAGTTATGATATTGCTGATAGCCTAATTCATTTATTTACCTTGGCTTCAAAAACGCCAACAGAGAGTAATTCAACAACAATTCATGCCATTTATATCGGTGATATTGGTTGTATAGCTACTGACACTGTCATTATGTATTGTCATGGAAACAAATGGCACATGGATTTTTACTGGCAGCGGGCTAAATTATTGGCCCATGTTGGTGGGAAAAACAACTTTGGCGTTTTAATGTTAGATTACAGAGGGTATGGAATGTCTGAAGGAAAAACTACGGAAGATGGCATGTATGCAGATGTGAATTCAGGATTAGAATGGTTGAAATCCAAAGGATTAACTGGAGAAAAATTAATCATGTATGGATTTAGTATGGGCACGGCATCCGCTACCAATTTGACTGCTGTACCTACTGTTTTAAATCCACATTGGTTGGTGAACGAAGCGCCTTTTGCCTCTGCAGAAACCATGGTTCAAGATGCAACAGGTTTAGCCATTTCAGGTACTTATGTTGTAGACCTAAAAATTGACAATGCTGAAAAAATAAAGCAAGTGAAACAACCTTATTTATGGTTGCATGGTACTAACGATAGCTTTTTAAAGATTAATACCAACGGAGAAGTTGTATTCAAAAATTATGGAGGTTCAAAAGGAACAGCCCTAAGAATACCATCAGCCGAACACGGAAATATTCCATTAATACTTGGATTCGACAATTATAAAAATACACTCTGGAATTTTGTAAATCAACCATAATGTATAGATTTTTGGTAGTACAAAGTTTGAAAAAAAACTTTACAATCTTAAAATAGTAATAGTACACAAAAAATTATACTCTTCATCTGCACGAGTGGGATTTGTTCAAGCCTGACGTTATTTGCTCAAAAAACCAAAGAAACAATTTCTGAATTAAAAGAATATGCATCTCTTTATATAGAAGATGATGATTATGAAAGTGCGCTTCCTATTTACCTTTCATTGGATTCATTAGAAAAGCGAAACGCTCACAATGCCTTTATGGTTGGAGTTTGTATGATGAAAACTTCCCATCAATTGAAAGCTGGGAAATATTTTGATAAAGCGGAAAAGATGGTTGTAAAGACCAAAAATTAACTTTTTATTTGGGTCGGGTGCGCCATCTTGCACACCAATTTGACGAAGCCATTGCCTACTTTGAAACCTATAAAAACCTATTAAAGAAAACAGACCCAGCTTATGCTTATAGCCTTTTTGAAGCTAATAATTTCATCAGAAAATGTAATACAGGTAAAAAAATAATCAGTGTTCCTTTGTCTGTAGAGATTACAAATTTAGGGAATGTCATCAATACAATTTATCCGGAATATGTACCTTTGATTTCTGCAGATGAAAAAACGTTAATTTTTACATCCAGGCAATCTACAGGAACTGGAGGAAAACTAGATGACAATGACAATATGTATTTTGAAGATGTATTTATTAGTCATCGTGAAAATAATTTATGGACACAACCTGTAAGTATTGGTAATAAAAATCAATTCTAAAAGACATGATGCCTGTGTAGGGTTAAATCCTCATATTTGAGCGAATATTCAAAATCCAAACTAGTTTTGCTAGTGAATGAAATGACAAATAATACTCGCATGATAATTAAAATTCATGCCTATTCAGATCCTTTAGGAGCACATAACTACCATATGGGATTGTCAAACAAACGTGCAAATGAAATTAAAAAATAGTTGGTTGAACAAGGGATAGATGAAACGAGGATTGAAATTGCTTCTGAAGGTAATTTAAAATCTATTGTTCAAACTGAAGACAAAATGGCTAATGTCATGAACCGTAGGGTTGAATTTGAAATTTTGCAATAATAATTCAGCCTAAATTCAAAGTAATGGACAGGTATATTTAAGTAAGAAATTTAGTATTACTATTGTTTTACAAATTTCATCAATTTACCTTTGATTGTTAAAATCATACATACATGTTTGGATTATTTGAAAATAAAGAAGAATTAAAAAAGCACAGCCATTTGATAAACTTAGTTGCATTAGCAAAAAGTGACGGTAGAATTGAAGAAAAAGAAGTTGATTTATTAAGAAAAATAGCACAATCAAATGCAATTAAGGAAAAATCATTTTTAGCAATTCTGGAAACATCTGACCCTTTAGATATTGACATTAGTTTTTCTCAAGAAAATCGCTTAAGTCAACTTTATGACTTTATTCAAATGATGCTTGTTGATGATATTGTAAGTGATACAGAAAAAGACTTCTGTACCAATGTAACAGAAAAAATGAATTTTAATCCTGCTATCGCATCAACATTGGTCAATACGATGATGGATAAAATCAGGGCTGGAGAATCCAAAGAATCAGTTTGTAAGTCATTGGAGACCTTGGTTGATTAATAAGTATTTTAAGCTAAAAAAAATAGTAACGTGGGGAAATTGAAAATTGCCATCATTGGTTGTGGAAATATGGGTTTGACGTATGCCAAATCATTTATTGCTTATGACTTAGTATTTAAAGATGATATTTTATTGATTGAAAAAAATGCAGAACACGGCAAATTTTTAGAAACACTTAATATTGGCAAAATAGCCAGTAATATTGACAGCAAATTGCGCGAATATGAAATCATCATCCTTGCAGTTAAACCCCAGGATTTTGAAACCGTAGCTCCTGCCCTACAAAAGGTGTTGGAACCTCATCACCTGGTTTTTTCAATCATGGCAGGAATTTCAATTGACAGGATTGAAAAAAGTCTTAGACATAAAATGATTGTTCGTGCCATGCCAAACACTCCTGCTCAAATCGGAATGGGAATTACAGCTTATGTTGCTGGAAAAAGTGTGAAGATGGAACACATTAGAAAAGTAGAGAAAATGCTCAGCACTACCGGAAGAGAAATCATGATGGAAGAAGAAAGCATGCTCGATGCGGTAACTGCTCTGAGCGGAAGTGGCCCTGCATATTTTTATTACTTTGTAAAATATATGATTGAAGCTGGTAAACAAATGGGAATCGACGAAGGGATGTCTGCCTTATTGGTAAAACAAACCATGAATGGTGCCTACCATTTGATGAACAATGGCAACAAGAATCTTGACGACCTTATTGCTTCTGTGAAATCAAAAGGCGGTACCACCGAAGCTGCCCTGAATGTATTTGAAGAAAAATTAGTGGGTGAAAGTATAATTATCGCGCTAAAAGCTGCAGAAGCCAGGGCAAAAGAATTGGCCAAATAAATACCAATCAATTCAATTACAATTAACATTTATCCATAATTCATTTCAGTGGCACTTATTCAACACATATAAATATACAGGTTAGGTTTGACCAGCAAGTTGAAAACTCAGCCAATTATGTATTGCCTTTTTAAGCAAAAACACATTCCATCAAAAAAGGCACCACGGTGATGGAAGTTGGATGAGATGAAGGTGGAGTATTGTTGCCTTTTTTAGAAAAAGGCTGCACTTGTGTAGGCGTTGATTTGGCTGGAATTAGAATTGAAACCTCCAAATAATTTTTAGAAAAATATGTTGCCAATGGCCAAGCGACGATGTTATGTCAAAATATTTATGAAGCAGAATTCTGCCATAAATACGAAGGTTATTTTGACATCATCATTTTAAAAGATGTTATTGAACATGTTCCTGATCAGGCTAAATTCATTCCCCATCTGGCAAAATTCTCAAAACCAGGTGGCCAAATATTTTTTGGGTTTCCACCTTGGTATATGCCTTTTGGCGGTCACCAACAAATTTACAAAGGAAAATTGGCTAGCAAACTTCCTTATTACCACATTTTACCAAGAGGATTATATACTTTATTGCTTAAACTAATGGGCGAAAAAGAACCTGATATTCAGTGTTTATTAGAAGTTTGGGATACAAGTATTACCATTGGTCAATTTGAAAAGTTTGTTCGTGATGCGCATCTAAAAGTGGTACAAAAACAGCATTATTTAATTAATCCGATATACAAATACAAGTTTGGTTTACAACCCAAAAAACAACTTGGAATTATAGGTTCAATTCCTTACTTGAGAAATTTTATTACTACTTGTGTGTATTACACCGTTGGTAAATAAATTTTGTTAAACTGTTTATTTTTTACTGCTATTGTTAAATAAAGTATAGTTTATCCACACCTTTTAAAATATAATTTAGTTAATTTGGACAGAGTAGTTACACTTAAATTTATAAACATTTTGTTAAACTATGTTTTTTA
>CALPQG020000165.1 GCA_943325655.2 Bifidobacterium breve
ATGTTAAAAATATGTACGCCAATCATTTATGGTTCAGGTAAATTATTTCAGAAATACAAAAAAGTATTGGGGATTGAAGACATTCATTTTCAATATACCAAAAGTGCTGAACAGATTCACCACAAAAAAATCAACCTGTTCAACTGCTGGGAAGACGATTTTAATTTAGAGCTGGGTAAAGTAACTGATACCGCTGGAAATTGTGCACGCATCGCTTTATTGCAAGCCGCAGATGATTTGAAAAAAGGATTGATTGAAGCGGTGGTGACAGCGCCAATCAATAAAAAAAATATTCAGGGAACAGACTTTCAATTTCCTGGACATACAGAGTTTTTTACCTCTTATTTTGAGTCCAAAGAAAGTTTGATGTTATTGACCAGTGCTGATTTGAGGGTGGCAGTAATTACAGGACATGTTCCAATCAGTCAGGTAGCCACAAAAATTACTACCCCTTTGATTTTAGATAAAGCCAAAATTTTATTGAAATCCTTGAAAAAAGACTTTGGCATTCAAAAACCCAAAATCGCAGTTTTAGGGTTAAATCCTCATGCCGGTGACGAAGGAATGTTTGGTGACGAAGAAGCAAAAGTAATTACTCCTGCCATTGAACAACTTAAAAATGAAGGACATTTGGCGTTTGGACCATATTCTGCCGACGGATTTTTTGGGATGCAACAATACAAAAAGTTTGACGCCGTTTTGGCCATGTACCATGACCAGGGTTTGATTCCTTTTAAAACCATTGCATTTGAAACGGGGGTCAATTTTACGGCAGGTTTGTCTGTAATTAGAACATCACCTGACCATGGTACCGCTTATGACATTGCAGGTAAAAATAAAGCAGATGAAACTTCATTCAGAGAGGCAGTATACCAAGCCTTGTCAATTATCAAATCCAGGAAACAATTGTTGGTGCTTAGAGAATTGTAAGAGTTTGCAAATACGTTGATGTAAGAAGGGGCGTTGTTTTCAATAATGCTGTCATCATGTCAGTATTGTGTAGTTGGAATAATTTTTGGGTAAGGCTACACATCATTCATTAAAAATATATACTACTATGCAGGAAAAAGGTAATATTTCAATCCACACCGAAAATATATTCCCCATCATCAAAAAGTTTTTGTATTCAGATCATGAGATCTTTTTGCGCGAATTAGTCTCTAATGCTGTTGATGCCACCCGAAAAATGCAGAAGTTGGCTTCTATGGGAGAGTTTTCAGGAGAAGTTGGTGCACTTAAAGTGCAGGTGATGTTTGATGCGGAAGCCAAAACAATCACCATTTCTGACAATGGTTTAGGAATGACCTCCGAAGAAATTAAAAAATACATCAACCAAATTGCATTCTCTGGAGCTACTGAATTTGTCGAAAAATACAAAGAAAAAGGGGATGAAAAACAAATCATAGGACATTTTGGCTTAGGTTTTTATTCCGCCTTTATGGTTGCCGCCACGGTTGAAATTCATACCTTATCTTACCAGGAAGGTGCCCAATCGGCCCGTTGGGAATGTGATGGCAGTACTTCTTTTGAAATTACTCCTGGTTCACGTACCGAAAGAGGAACGGATATTATCCTGCATATTGCGGAAGATTCAGAAGAGTTTTTACAAAAAAACAGGTTACAGGAAATACTGAATAAGTATTGTAAATTTTTGCCAGTTGCTGTTTTCTTTGAAGAAGAACAAGTTAACAATACTGCACCACTTTGGACAAAAAGCCCTTCTGAATTAAAAGATGAAGACTATTTAGCTTTTTACAAAGAATTATATCCTTTCTCTGAAGATCCATTGTTCTGGATTCATTTGAATGTAGATTATCCTTTTGAACTGACAGGTGTTTTGTATTTCCCTAAATTGAAAAAAGATTTAGAATTACAAAAAAATAAAATCCAATTGTACTCTCGTCAAGTGTTTATTACGGACGAGGTGAAAGATGTAGTTCCTGAGTTTTTAATGTTGTTGCATGGGGTAATTGATTCTCCAGATATTCCATTGAATGTATCAAGAAGCTTTTTACAGGCCGATGGAAATGTGAAAAAAATCAATGCACACATCACCAAAAAAGTGGCGGATAAATTAGGGGAGTTGTTTAAAAACGACAGACCAAGTTACGAATCCAAATGGAACGATGTGGGTGTATTTGTGAAATACGGCATGTTAAGCGATGATAAGTTTTACGAAAAAGCCAAAGATTTTTGTTTGTTGAAAAACACTGAAGATCAATATTTCACGCTTGAAGAATACAAAGAAAAAGTAGCGCCATTGCAAACGGATAAAGACAATAAAGTGGTGATGCTATATACTACTGATCCGGGTAAACAAAATACTTACATTGAATCGCTTAAGAAAAGGTCTTATGATGTGTTGGCATTTGACACGGTGATTGACAATCATTTTGTGGGAATGCTAGAGCAAAAATTAGAAAATATAGCTTTGAAAAGGGTTGATTCTGAAGTAGCAGATAAAATCATTGAGAAAGAAGAGAAGATAGATTCAGTGCTTTCTGAAGAACAACAAAATGCAGTAAAAGCATTGTTTGAGCAAACCATCAATGATAAAAATAAAACGGTATTGGTGCAGGCTTTGCCAACTTATGAACTTCCTGTAACGGTAACTTTGCCTGAATTTATGCGTCGTATGCGAGATATGAATGGCATGGGTGGCGGTATGGCCATGTTTGGGAATATGCCTGAAATGTTGAACGTAGTTGTGAATGCAAACCATGCTTTAATTCAAAAAATTGTTGACGCTAAGGAAGATGTTGAAAAACAAAGTCTAGCCAAACAAGTGTATGATTTAGGTTTGTTGTCTCATAACATGCTTTCTGGAGCTGATTTAACAGCATTTATCAACAGAAGTGTTGCTATGATTGGTAAAAACTAATTTTTATAAAAACAGTGTCTTTGAAAAGAGGCACTGTTTTTTTATTTTCTAAATGACTTTTTTTTATAAAATATACGGATGTTTAAACCGTTAAATTAAATGGTTGGCAAGTTTGCCACATTTCAAAAAATACTATCCTTTCATGAAATTTAGTTCTTGGTTTTTGTTGCTTATTTTTTGTTGTTTAATGGCTACAAGTGCAATGGCACAGGATGACAACCCTGCTGACAAACTAAAAACAGATTCTGTTCCTACCTTGAAATTAACCGTTGAAGAGCGTATTGAAGAAGAGAAAAAGAAACAAAAGAAATTTAAGCGCAATACATTTTATGGTAAAAAAACCAAGAAAATGTATACCCAAGTAGGCGAAGGCAATAGGGAAACCATGGAAATTTTTTATGTGTTGAAAAAATACGAAGAACCTAATCCTTATATCAAAGACATTTACTGGTACGATATGGTGAGGATGCGTATCATGAATACCCCAATCTCAGAAAAAGACCGCCCGAATGCGATGATTTTACACGGTCCTTATAAAAAAAAGGTGGGTGATAATGTTTTGGAGGAAGGTGTTTTTTATGTTGGTACAAAACATGCCAGGTGGGAGAAGTACGATAAAGACAATATTTTAATGGATAAATTAAAATATTACCGCGGTTGGGCCAAAGAAGCACAAATGTCTTACTATGATGCCGAAAGGACCAAAGTTAAAGAAGTAATTCCTCAAATTAATAAAGTAAAAGAAGGCGATTATTTTTCATATTTCCCCAGTGGAAATATTCAATGGCAGGGGAAATATAAAAACGGAACAAAAGTAGGTGTTTGGATAGAATATTTTGATGCCCCCAACAAAAAGAAAAAAGAAATTCAGGAAGCAAAATCATACCTTGATAAAAGCTTCAAGCCCTATACTTTAAGAGAGTGGGACAATAAAAATAAATTGATTTATGATAAAGTGGTGGAAGATAAAAAGAAAATTTTAGCTGACACTACCAATTAGGGAGTAAGTCTTAGAGGCTTAGTAAAGGTTTCCCCGCAGTGAAGCCTTCTGTATTTGGTATGTCGGGCAGATATTTTCATGAATTCATCACCAATGGATGGTTAATGGCCAGCTCCCTCTCCTTCGGAGAGGGTTCAATGCTATTAACTTAGCGAAACACTGCCATTAGTATAATTAAATATGCAGGAATAATCCTATATGATTATACTCAATCGTGACCAATATCCATATTTTATTTGAAATTTGACAATAGATTCCATGTTTAATTTTTGCAAATCAAATATATAAAACCGGGCGATATGTAGCTTTCCTCTCTTTTTTAAACCTTTATTTTTTTCTTATTTATAGTACTGATAAAGCCTAGGTTTATCTTTTTGAGTTTTGTTTCTTGGGTAATTCCTTTCTGGCACAATACTAATCATTGATTTCCCTATTTCTTCTATCAATCTGCATAAATGATTGGCTGATAACTCTATATTTAGTAAAAACAATATTTTTTCTCTCGTAAATCGATATGCATTTTGCCAATTATATTTGTATTTCCGTTTCCTTTTTTTAGTTTTTGCTTCTATTTTAACTTGAGCTTCTGCTCCTAAAATACAAACTATATTGTACATAAATACATTCGCATAAAATTCTTGATATATACTCTTCGTTTTTCTACAGCCCCAAAATTCTAGCTTCATTTTGGGTTTCATTTTTTTTATCGATTCCTCGATTCCCCACCTTTTAAAATACAAACTTTTCATTTCTGAATTGCTTATTTCTAGGTCATTATATAAATTACTAACTAATAATTCTATTTCACCTGTTGCCAAGATAACCTTGCTTACCCTCACTTTTAATGGTGTAATTTTTAGCTTATGAGCTTTGGCACTTTCCCTTTCTTTTTCTGAAGGATGCCATTCTATAATAAAATCCTGGCGTTGGTCTTTCATTACCATTTTTGCAAAGCCACTGATTTTAGAACTCATTCTTACGCAACATTTATGGCTTAGTGAAAATATAATATTTAAGTTGCAATAATTGCCAAAACCTCTGTCTAACAAGATAATAGAAGGGGAGTTGACCTTTATTTTTTGAATCATTTTTTTGAACATAGTACCTTCTCCTTCCGACATATTTCCGATTCGATAACCTAATATATAATCACTTAGAACATCTACACAAAAAAGGCATTGTGCCAAACAGTTTTTGGTACCTGTTTGTGTACTTGAATGAATTTCGAAAATTTTCTTAATTTCTTTAGAAGATGGCAACATCACAGTGGTTCCATCAAAGGCTAGTAGTTGATAACCTTTCCAAAGTTTAGGTTTTAGCATTTGAATATGATCAAGTAGCAAAATATTCAAATCTTTAAAAAATACATTTCTTATTTTGTCCCTAGCTTTCGAAAATGCTGCACCAGAAACTGTTTCTTTATCAAAAAAAGAAAGGATTTGAGAAATATTAAACTCTACAGACTCTTTGAATAGATGGAGTATTGAGCATACAACGATAGGAAAAGTAAGTATTCTATCACGAGTAAAATCGGACTTTCTCCTTTTATAAGCGTTGATATTCTGATTGTTATGAATTAAATCAAAAACTTTTTTTAAGAGTTCCGTTGTGGGACTCCCTTGTGTTTGTTCTACTCTCTTTCTGCATGACGATATTTATTTAACTTGTATAAATATACAATATATCTATTTGATATACAAGTATTTATATCGCTAAGTTAATAGCATTGGGAGAGGGTTGGGGTGAGACTTTTTTTAGGCTACTCATGGTGTCTGAATGAGGATTAAGGGATTAACGGATGATAGGATTTGTGGAAATAATCTTAAAATCATCTACTCCTCCAATAGATGAAGTCTGCATTTGTCTGGCGCAAGACTTGCGCTTCATACGTGCTCCAAGTTTTATGCTTTGACAAAGCATAAAAACAAAATTGTACACAGATTTGGCGGATTAAGCAGATTTTAACGGACTTTAAAGTTTCAAAATTATTTCACTTAACGACTTTGGGGTACAATGGATTTTATTGGATACCTTGTTTTGGTACTCGTCACCACTGCGTTTAGCCGTGCACCAGCGAAGTAAAAGCCTCCTCCCAAACCCAGCGCTACGCTCGTAACCTTCGCACGCTTGTGCTCTCTTATAAAGGAGAAGGGCTTTAGGTTCCGATGAAATCATACTTATTTTTTTGATTACGAGTAGGTTAATCTATAAATTGTTTAAAAAATTAATAACGCAAGTCTGAAGATTTTAATTATACTTGGGCACAAGTCACCGCAATAGCGCAAGATTTGCGCTATTGCGGTGACTTAATTCATTGAGATGGCATTGGTGAGGGCGGCGGAGGAGTAATCCTCCTACCTACTCGATTTTAAAGAGATGTTATACCAAACACATATATTAAATAGTCTAATACATTTTGACAAATATTTCATTAGAAAAACACAAAA
>CALPQG020000166.1 GCA_943325655.2 Bifidobacterium breve
AATCAATCCAGGAACACCCAGCTTGGTTCCTCCAAAATATCGTACCACCACCACCAATATATTGGTCAAACCAGAAGACCGGATTTGATTTAAAATAGGCGTGCCAGCGGTATGGGCAGGTTCACCGTCATCGTTGGCTCTTGTTTTCGATTTGTCTGCGCCCAAAATATAAGCATAACAATGATGGCGTGCATCAAAATGAATTTTCTTCAATTCATCTACATACATTTTTACCATTTTTTCATCCTGAACAGGAAAAGCAAAAGCATGAAATTTGCTTCCTTTTTCTTTGTACAAGCCTTCGTAATTTGTTGCTATGGTTTGAAAACTATCATTCATTTTTTGAAAAATAATTACGGTCTTTCCATACCACATTTTTAGATTTTAAAATACTTATCGTTGTTGTTATTCCTATAAAAAAGCTGTAGAAATCAAATAGGAATAAAGCGATAAAAGTTGTTTTTTCTTTTACTGTTTTCATTACCATTAACAGAAATAGGCTTTGAATGGTCCATTTAATGAGTACTGCGACTAATGTATAGATTAAACTAACAAAACTTAGGTAACAGGCCACGGGGAAAAACAGCATTTGTATCATCAATAGAAACGACAAATACCAAGGCATTTTATGTCTTACTCCCAATGTCCATCTTTTGCGCTGTGAAATTATTGCCGGAATATTCTTCATTGGCAGCGCAAAAGCTTTTACTTTATCATCTACCACCTGAATGCACTCATAATGGAGTTGGTATACCTTTTCAAACAAAGCAAAGTCTTCGGTCAAGGAAAAAGGGATGTTTTCGTAACCACCAGTTTTAAGGTAAGCATCTTTGGTCACCATCATGTTATTCCCCATCGCGGATAATGGCTTGTCGGTATCAAAAAATATTTTCATCACGGCTTGTGCAAAAGTCCAGTCTAGCGCTTGTAGTTTAGCCAATAAATTTTCGCCATCAATGTGCGTGTAGCCAGTAACGATTCCTGTTTCAGGAGTCACATTTGCTAACATGGCATTTAACCAATCAGGTTGCACTTCGATGTCAGCATCCGTTATGAACAAATAATCTCCTTTAGCTTCTTGGGCCAATTGCGCCAGAACATTTGCTTTTCCTTTGGCTATTCCGATTTGTGAGGTGATATTGAGTAATCTGAATTTTGGTTTGTCTGAAATATAGTTACGAACAATTGCTTCGGTACCGTCTGAAGAAGCGTCATTGCCAATGAGTATTTCTATGTTTTCGGAAGGGAATTGCAAATTATTTAGTGACTGTAAACACCTTTTAATAGTTGCTTCTTCATTTCTAGCCGCCAGTAGAATACTTATTTTTGTTTGCTGAAGATTGAGGTAAGTAGTCGTAGTTTTCTTTCTGAAAATCCACTGGAGGATAAGTATCCAAAAAATACTGATGATCAATGTAAAATATATTTCTAGTCCAAAATTCATAAGCTTTCAAATTTATATCCCTTTTCGGTTAAAGTTTTTAAGTATAAAGGCAATACATATTGTAGTGTTTCAAATGACTTGATATTGTCATGAAATACGACAATTGAACCACTTTTAGTATGTTTCAACGAGGCTTTTAAACATTTTTCCTTGCTTAATTTTTTGTCAAAATCTCCACTTAACACATCCCAAAGCACAATTTCATAATTTAACTCCCTTATTTTTTTTGCCTGTGAAAATTTCAATCTGCCATAAGGAGGCCTAAACAATAAAGGTGTTTCAACTTTTGCGTATCGCGCCATTGTCTCTGCACATTGTTGTATGTTTGACAAATAGATGGCATCTGAAGTTTGAATTCCTTTCAAATGGTTATAGGTGTGATTGCCAACAATGTGGCTTTCGGAAATAATTTGGGTATATATCTGTGGATGTTTTTTGATATTTTCCCCTACGCAAAAAAAAGTAGCCTTGGCATTATATGTTTTTAAAACATTCAATACCCATGGTGTTACTTCAGGAATAGGACCATCATCAAAAGTGAGGTGTACAACTTTTTGAGCATGCCTTTTTTTCCAAATAAAACTTGGTAGTATTTTTTGAATCCAAATAGGAGAGTGGTGTAAATACAAAATAAGTTTTATTTTTTTTATAAATAAGTATTGTAATCCATAATGTTTTTGAATATTGCAGGTTAATATTAATTCCATCTTTTCAATACAATATTTCAGTTGCTAAGTTATGATTAAAAAACTATCTGTCATAATACCTGCTTATAACGAAGGTCCAACAATACATTTTATTTTAGAAAAAGTAAAAGCCGTAACATTAATTGAAAATATTGAAAAGGAAATCATTATTGTCAATGATTTTTCCAATGACAATACAGAAGCAGCAATTTTAAATTATAAAGAAAATAACCCTGAATTGAATATTGTTTATTGCAAACATGCGTTTAATCAAGGGAAAGGTGCCGCTTTGCACACGGGCATTCAAAAAGCAACCGGTGATTATTTGGTTATTCAGGATGCTGATTTAGAATATAATCCTGAAGAGTTTAATTTGTTGTTAAAACCGGTAGTAGATGGTGTAGCAGATGTCGTTTTTGGCTCTCGATTTATTGGAGGTAAGCCACACAGAATATTGTTCTTTTGGCACACCATAGGAAATAAGTTCCTAACGTTCATCTCTAACCTGTTTACAGATTTGAATTTGTCAGACATGGAAACCTGTTACAAACTTTTCAATACCAAGATGGTACAATCACTCCATCTACAAGAAAAAAGATTCGGATTTGAGCCTGAAGTTACTGCCAAAATTTCTAGGATTCCTTTGATTAGAATCTACGAAGTAGGTATTTCTTATTATGGAAGAACATTTGAAGAAGGGAAAAAAATTGGATGGAGAGATGGTTTTAGGGCTATCTATTGCATCTTAAAATACGGTTTTTTAAAGTTGTAGTGCATGTACTATTAGTTGTGAATTGGTCACAATTCACAACTAATGGTAATACAAAACGCTTTTGGGTGACATTTTTTATCTAGCTGCAAAATCACTTTCCTTTTGCAGACAATACTGTTAACACGGTATGGATTAGTATTTTAATGTCCATCAAAATAGACATGTTTTCAATGTAAATGATGTCATATTCAAGTCTTTGAACCATTTCAATTACGTTTTCTGCATATCCAAATTTCACCTGTCCTAAAGAAGTAATCCCTGGTTTCACCTTATGCAAGTGTGTATAATGAGGTGCAATTTCAATGATTTTATTGATAAAATGCTGACGTTCTGGCCTTGGTCCAACAAGGGACATATTGCCTATAAGTACATTATAAAACTGCGGGAATTCATCCAGTCGGGTTTTTCGCATCAATTTACCCCATGGCGTAATTCTAGGGTCATTGTGTTTTGAAAGTGCATAACCATGATTTTCAGCACCCACATACATACTCCTAAATTTATATATTTTAAAAGGCTTGGCATGTTTCCCAACTCGAGTTTGTTGGTAAATAATGGGTCCTTCTGAGGTGAGTTTTGTGATCAATGCGGTAATAATAAAAATTGGAAATCCGAGCACCAAAACAGATAAAGACACGAAAATGTCCATTACACGTTTGATGGTATTTTGCCAGGCTGGAAGTAGTTCTTGCTTAATTTCAATCAAAGGCACCCCCAAAACGTGGCTTATACTTACGGAACCAATGAGCATTTGATACATGTCTGGGATGATGCTGATTTTTACATTTAAACCTTCCAGCTTTGTTAATATTTCAGCAATTTTTTGATGCTCAGAAGGTTCGATGGCGATGACAACCTGTTCTATTTTACATCTTCTGATAATTTTATCGAGATTTTCAATCCCGCCTAAATGTTTTAATTTACCTTCAAAAAAATCAAACTTTTCAGATCCAACATGGATATAAGCTAAAAACTTTAAACCTAAATACCTGTTTTTAGTTTCTAAATCTGAATAAACATCTTGAGCTGTTTGGTTAGAGCCAATGAGTAAACTGTTGTAATAAATAGTTTTATGTCGAATTTGGTATTTTGAGATAGACATGACCACCATTTTTGCCATTATTGAAATGGTAGCATGTAATCCAAAATACAAAAATAACAGGTTGTAAATGGTATGAGTAGAATTTGTCCAATGGTTGTCGATATAAAAGAAAAAAAAGATGATAACGACTCCAATAACAGCCACAAAGAGTAATAGAAAGCACTCTTTTACGCGTGATTTTTGAAGTACATTAACATAAAATCCTGAAAAACTGTATATTAATAACCAGATTGCTCCAATCAAAGAAGTTGTTATATAGGGAGGTAAGTGTATCGGAATGAAAATATTTTCCTGGTATAATTGGATGCTACAATAGTAAAAGCATGACCACGCAAGTATTGCTGCACAAAAATCCCAACATAAATACTTTAGCGCCTGATATGATTTTTTCATAAATAGCTAATAAGCATCGCCTTTAAAAGCAGCTTTAATGGTGAGTAAAATAATTTTAACATCGAACCAAAGCGTCCAGTTTTCTATGTAAATTAAATCTAACCTCACCCTGTTTTTCATCATTTGGCTGTCTGAAGTTTCCCCTCTAAACCCTTTGGCTTGTGCTAAGCCAGTTATTCCTGGTTTTACAAAATGACGAACCATGTATTTCTCAATTACCTGAGCATATTCTTCCGTATGTTTTACCATGTGTGGTCTTGGGCCAACAATAGACATGTCTCCATAGAGTACATTTATAAATTGAGGGAACTCATCAATACTTGTTTTTCGAATAAATGCACCTATAGGAGTGATTCTGCTGTCCCCTCTTTTTGCCTGTAATTTGTCCGCATCATGGTTTACGTACATGCTTCTAAATTTATAGCACCAGAAATCAGAGTTGTTTTTTCCTGATCTTTTTTGTTTGAAAAAAACTGGTCCTTTAGAGCCAATCCTTATCAATAGGGCAATAATTGGAAATAACCACGATAAGATAAATAAAATTACCAGAGAGGAAACTACCATGTCAAAACTTCTTTTAATGATACGATTGAACATCTCATCTAAAGGCATTTTTCTGAATGACATCACTGGCATGTTATCGTAAAAATCAATATTGACTTTACGGTACATAAACCCACCATAATCAGGTAATATTTTTAGTCTGATAAAGTTATTGTCTGCAAATTCAATAATTTGTTTTACTTCTGCTTTGGTCAAATCTTCTAAAGAACAATAGATTTCATCAATATTATTATCGATGACAAAATTGGCTAATTCATCAATGGATCCTTTTAGCATATCACTTTCGTGGTTGGTTTCATTGTCAAAAAACCCTTCGAATTTATAGCCCCATTCTGGATGTTTATTGAAAAATTGGGAGAGCTCCAAAGAGGCATTTCCCAAACCAACAATCACGACACGTCTAAAATTATGTCCTGATTTTCGATAAGATTTCAAGGTCATATTCATCACAAATCGCCATGAAAATAGTAATACTCCAAAGCTGGCATAAAACAATAAGAAGTGTTCTCTGGAATAATAATGTGCTTTCCTTAAAACTACAAAAGCGGCAACAAACATTAAATGGACAAATATTCCTTTAAATACGATCCTGACAATTTGGTCAAAATGCATCACCCTGTTGAGGTCATATATTTTGCTGGAAAATGCAGCAATAATCCATGCAAGATTAAAAAATAAAAGCAGGGATAAATATTGACCGTGTAAAAGTTCATAGTCAATGACGCCAAATTTGTACAAGTATGCTCCTACGAAAGAAATATTGATTAATGCAATATCTCCTGTAAAGTGAATAAATCGAATATATTTTGAGTATTGTGGAGTCATTTGTTGAGCTTAAAACGAAAATACAAATAAAATATTACATCCCTTATTTATTTAGGTTAAAAAATGAATATTATATTTCATTTTGGAAATGATTTATTGGACTAAAAACGATTAGTTCATGAAAAAAGGCAACAGCGATTCCGCTACTGCCTTTTCAAAAACTATAATCGATGTTCACTATCCGCGTATTATATATGCAAAGCCCTGTTTTCTGTTGCGGCTAAACAGGCTTCTTTGAATGACTCTGTGAACGTTGGATGTGCATGCGACATACGTGATACATCTTCGGCCGAAGCACGGAATTCCATGGCAACCACCGCTTCTGCAATCATGTCTGCTACACGTGGTCCGATCATGTGAACGCCCAAAATTTCATCGGTATGTTTATCGGCCAATACTTTCACAAAACCGTCTAAATCCATACTTGCTCTGGCTCTACCAGAAGCTTTGAATGGGAATGAACCAGTTTTATAAGCACGTCC
>CALPQG020000167.1 GCA_943325655.2 Bifidobacterium breve
AGTCTTCGCAAAAGCTCAAGACTTGATCCAGCGAAGAGAAGACTTAAACTATTGGGGTTAACGAAGTATTGTATTTATCTAGTAGTGCAAAAAACTATGCAGGAATGAAAGAATATTTGATTGAAATCTTATATATTGACTAATGGTAACTCAAGTCTGAAGACTTTAATCATGGTAGGACCAAGTCTTCGCAAAAGCTCAAGACTTGATCCAGCGAAGAGAAGACTTAAACCAGTGGAGGATTTCAAAATATCAGTTTCAGGATCAGCGTAAATTGCATTTCGTATCGTTTTTAGTTTGAATTGGAAAGAAACGGTCAATAATGAAATGATGCTACAAAAGCTGAATTACATACATCACAATCCAGTGGAACACCAATGGATTAAGTCTCGCTTTGGTAAACACAGCTGCTTTTGTAGTTTTTTTATGTAAAATGAAAAAAATACTGCTAATTTTAACTTAAATTTCCAGAAGAACGTATTCTAAGTAATTCATGATTCGTACTCAGTTTGTAGCGTGTATGCAATTAGGAGAACACACCAGATTTTAAAAATAAATTATTTCGTAATGAAATCAATTCCTCATAAAATATTTTCCAACAGTCCATTAATAATAATGTTGGCGCTGTTTTTTTTATTTGGTTTTAATACTGTGATGAATGATGTGTTGATGCCGCACGTTCAAAATTTATTCAAATTGTCTTTCTTCCAATCTAACTTTATTCAAAGTGCATTCTTTATAGCTTTTTTAGTTTGCGGATTACCTGCGGGTTGGATAATATCAAAAATTGGCTACAAAAAAGGTATTATGTTGGCTCTCGGGGTATTGACCCTTGGCTTGATATTGTTTATTTTAACGCCTGAATTTGGGACGTTTAACATGGTACTTGTAGCATTGTTTATTATGGGGTGTGGCATAACCATCGCTCAGGTTGCTGCAAATCCATACATCATTTCTTTGGGAACTCCCGAAACAGGTTCATACCGCTTAAATCTTGCAGGGATATTTAATTCTTTTGCCAGAATCATCAATACCATCATTGGTGGTACATTGATGCTTTTGCCTCCTGACTCTACCGTGACTGAAAAGTTTGAAGTAATGCGTGGTCCTTATTTTATCATGGCAGCTTTGGTTTTGATTTTTGCAGCCATCATAGGCATTTCTAAATTACCCGAAATTCATTATGATACGGAACAAGAAGTTGCCACCAGAGATATCAAATCAATTTGGCATTTTAAACATTTGATTTTAGGGGCGGGTGCAATTTTCTTTTATGTAGGTGCTGAAGTGGCTATTGGTGGGGTATTGATGGATTATTTACACCAACCAAAAATTGGAGGGTATACCCATGAAGAGGCACACTGGCTGGTAACCATTTACTGGATGTTGATGATGATAGGGCGATTTTTAGGGTTTTTGACGTTACAAAAAGTGCGCGCCGACAGGGGTTTGTTATTCGTATCGATTATGGCCGTATACTTTGTATTTGTAGGAATGTTTACTTCAGGTTATGTGTCAATGAGTGCCATTATCATGTTGGGATTGTGTAACTCCATTATGTGGCCTTGTATTTTCCCCATTTCACTTTCCAAACTTGGGAAATATACCAGTTTGGGTTCAGGGTTGCTGATTACCATGGTAGTTGGAGGGGCTTTAATTCCATTGTTACAGGCTTATTTGGCTGAAAATGTACTTGGCTATAACCTGAGTTTTGTGGTCATGCTGGTGTGTTATATTTATGTGCTTTACTTTGCTTTGATGGGTAATAAATGGGCAACAAAATACGTGGCGTAAATTATACGCCTCCTCATCCACCAATAATTATTATTTCATCCTGAAGATTGTTTACTTTGTAATTCATTACCAAAAAATTATCGATGTCAAGGTTTTATTCTTACCTCAATAGTGCCAATCATTTAATTGATCTTTATAAAGGTGAATTGCCATTTGCCATTTTTTTAAAACAATATTTTGCTAAAGAAAAAAAATACGGTTCAAAAGACAGGAAAAATATCAGTGCTCTGTGTTTTAATTATTTTAGAATAGCCAATGCACTCAAAAACTGCAATGAGGAAGAACGGTTAGTCATTGGAATTTATATTTGTGAAAATAAACCCAACCCAATTTTAGCGCTCCTTCAACCTGCCTGGAATGAAACCATACATGAAAGTGTTGATTTTAAAATCAATTTATTAAAAGATAAAATTGATGTTGACACTATTTTTCCTCTTCTTCAACATGTTGCCAATGGTATTGATAAAGCATTATTTACAATATCAATTTGCATACAACCGAATTTGTTTATTCGACTTAGGCCTGAAAAGGAATCACTGGTTACAGAAAGTTTGAAAGCTGCAGACTTAGCTTTTGAATCGCTCTATTCCAGTACTTTGGCACTTGTAAATGGAAGTAAGTTACCCGATAGTCTAGTCTTGGACCAGGATTATGTGGTTCAGGATGCCAGTTCTCAACAGGTTGGAACAGTATTGAAAACTTACCTGAAAACACTTACACCAAGTGCTACTGTTTGGGATTGCTGTGCTGCCAGTGGCGGTAAAAGTATCATGATGAAAGACGCTGGTTTTGATTACCAGCTTTATGTATCAGACATTCGTGCGTCCATTTTAGCAAACTTAACCCAAAGGTTTTCAGCTGCTGGAATAAAAAATCATACCCAGTTTATTGCTGATTTAACCTCTCCAACAATAAAAGCACCGCTTGATTATTTTGATTTAATTCTCGCTGATGTCCCATGCAGTGGAAGTGGCACCTGGGGGCGTACTCCTGAGCAACTTAGCTTTTTTAAAGCAGAAGACATTCAACTGTACACGAACAGACAAAATCTGATTGTAGCCAACCTCAGTTCATTCCTGAAAAAAAATGGCTTACTCGTGTACATTACGTGTTCTGTTTTCAAAGAAGAAAATGAGGAAATCGTTAAAAATATTGTGCAACTTGGTTTTGATGCACTGCACACACAGTATATTTTGGGTTATAAACACAAGGCCGACAGTATGTTTTTGAGTATCTTACAAAAGAAATAACTATATTCTTATGATATTTCATTAATACTACTATTTTTGCAATATGACTATTCACAAAGAAGGGTACTCGTTACTTATCAAGACTATCCTAGTTTTAGGGTTAATTAATTTCGCTTTGGCGTATTTTTTACCATGTTATTCAGTATTAAATACTGTTGTACAGGTAATTAGTGCCTTGTTGTTTCTAATCGTGTTACAGTTTTTTAGAAATCCTGTAAGAACTACCATCATTAATCCCAAACACGTCATTGCACCTGCAGATGGAAAAGTCGTTGTAATTGAGGAAGTTATTGAGACAGAATATTTCAAAGGTCCACGTCGTCAGGTTTCTATTTTCATGTCGCCTATCAATGTACATGTAAACAGAAATCCAATTTCAGGAATTGTTAAATTCTTCAAATACCATCCAGGCTTGTTTTTAGTGGCATGGCATCCTAAATCAAGTACTGAAAACGAACGTACCACCGTGGTAGTTGAAAACGAAAATGGGGTAGAAATTTTGTTCAGACAAATTGCCGGCGCCTTGGCTAAACGTATTGTTTGGTATGTAAAAGAAGGTGACAAAGTGGTACAAGGAGAAGATTTTGGTTTTATCAAATTTGGTTCAAGGGTTGATATTTTCCTTCCACTTGATGCAAAAATATTGGTAAACCTTGAAGACAGACCAATTGGTGGTGAAACAGTAATCGCTGAATTGGTATAATAAATAGAATTTATTTTGAAAAGTTGGAGATATATTGACAAGTCAATACATCTCCAACTTTTTTTGATTAAAAATAAGACCTACCCTAAATCATCGGCTCAAAATGATTTAGGGGCTTATATGATTTTTATGGGGACTAAGGAATTAAATTTCCTGTTTTTATGCTTTGAAAGCATAACATAGTTGCATCAACACAAGGACTAACTTTGGGGCTTTATTTTAAGAGCCCAATGCAAATTGAATTCAAATCCTATGATACTATCAAATGATACTTTCACGAATAGTATGGTATTTATTTCAAACCCTGAAAGGGTGAAAAGATTCTACCACGGAAAATCTCCAAGAGGTGATATTCTATTTAGCCCTTCTTTTTTCACTCCTTTTTTTTATATTTGTTAACATCAAAAAAATGGTGTTAAACTTTTGGGCTGATGGGTAAAAAAGAACTGTTTGGAAAACTTTTGGCAATATACAGGTTGAGTAAACCTCATAATACTGCGGAAGAATTGGCCAGGTTAAAACATGTTTTACGGGCAACTGCCACTTCACTTCAGGACCGTAAGCGTGAAAATGGAGATCCTTTTTTATACCACGCTTTGTCGGTGGCCGAAATTGCCATTTCAGAAATCAATTTAAATGCGACGGCGGTAATGGCGATTTTGCTGCATGAAGCGGTACGTGTCGGTAATTTTCCGGTTGAAACTATTCTTCCTGATTATGGCGAAGAAGTGGCTCAAATCGTAAGAGGCCTCAATAAAATTGCTGAATTAGATCCTAAAACCAACCAGCAACAAGCGGAGAATTTTCGTCAGTTGGTGGTTTCTTATGCTTCCGACCCAAGGGTAATCCTGATCAAGCTGGCCGACCGACTGGATGTGATGCGCAACCTGCATTTGTTCCCCGTAGAAAAACAATTAAAAAAATCAGAAGAAACTTTCAGTTTGTATGCGCCATTGGCACACAAACTTGGTTTGTACAAAATAAAATCAGAACTCGAAGACCTGGCATTAAAGTACACGCAACCTGAAGTATATGAGCAAATTGTAAAACAACTGGCCGAAAGTGAGCAACAACGTGAAGCATACATCAACGCTTTTGTGGCTCCGCTCAGCCAGATTTTGGCCACTACAGATTTAAAATTTGAAATCAAAAGCAGGACGAAATCGGTGTATTCCCTTTGGAAAAAACTGCGCAAAAATGGTTTTCAGCTCGACGATATCTACGATATTTTTGCGGTAAGGATTATTTTGGATAGTGACATCAAAAATGAAAAAGCCGATTGCTGGAAAGTATTTTCTATTGTTTCTGAAAAATACCTGAGCAATCCCGAACGCTTAAAAGATTGGATCTCTGTACCAAAATCAAATGGGTATGAGTCTTTGCATGCCACCGTAATTGGTCCTGAAGGAAAATGGGTGGAAGTACAAATCCGTACCAAACGCATGGATGAAATTGCCGAAAATGGCGTGGCCGCACATTGGCGTTACAAAGGCATTCAGGAGCAAAAAGGCATCGATGACTGGCTCAATGAATTGCGTCATTTGTTGGATTCAAGTGAAAACAACGATGATTTGGCGGAGAACCTTCGCCTCGAATTGTACCAGAAAGAAATCTTTGTATTCACCCCTACAGGTGATTTGCGCAAACTTCCTGCGGGAGCATCCGTGCTCGATTTTGCTTTTGAAATCCACACGGAAGTGGGTGTTCATTGCACCGGTGCGAGAATCAACAAGCGTTTGGTGCCTATCAAAGAAACCCTGAAAAATGGAGATTTGGTGGAAATCGTAACGTCCAAAAATCAAAAAGCAACCATCGACTGGCTACAATATGTGGTTACTTCCAAAGCCAAAAACCGCATTCGTCAAAGCCTCAAAGAGGAAGAAATGAAGATTGCTGCTTTGGGAAAAGAACAACTCGACCGTCGCCTCAAAAACTGGAAACTGGATTTCAACCATGAGCTCACGCATGCTTTTTTGAAGAAACATAAACTGCATTCTATCACTGAAATGTATTCTATGCTGGCCCAGGACAAGTTGGAGATTTCATTGATCAAAGAATTTATTGAAGAAGCCCTGAACCCCAAGATTCAGGAAATCACCCACGTTGAAAATATATCCACGGTGAAGCCTATTGAAGGCGGAGATTTTATGGTGATTGATGAACGTTTGGCGAACATACAATACGTGTTGGCCAAATGTTGTAACCCGATTTTTGGGGATGAAATCTTTGGTTTTGTGAAGTTGGGAGAGGGCATTAAAATTCACCGAACCTCCTGTCCTAATGCCAAGCAAATCCACAACATGTACGAGTATAGGGTTGTACCTGCGCGATGGAGAAATACTACAGAAACCACTAATTTTCAATGTGATATTAAAGTAATGGCCGAAGACGATATTGGATTGTTTTCTAAAATCACGGACGTCATCGGCAAAGAACTCAAAATCAACGTACGTTCGGCCAGCTTCGATACGCACAATGGCTTGTTAGAAGTACACCTCAAAGTGTTGATCAGTAACCTCAA
>CALPQG020000168.1 GCA_943325655.2 Bifidobacterium breve
CCATAGAATTAAAAAAGTAAATGCTTCCACGGGGATCATTACTACGGTGGTGGGTACTGGTACGGCTGGTTATACTGGTGACGCTGGCTTGGCGACTGCTGCACAATTAAATGCACCAACAGCACTAGCGTTAGACGGTTTCGGCAATATTTATATCAGTGACAATGGCAATAATGTGGTCCGAAAAGTGACGTTAGCCACTGGGGTAATTACAACCTTTGCGGGTACTGGTGTAGCCGGTTTTTCTGGAGATGATGGTTTGGCAACGTTGGCTATGCTCGACAATCCAAGAAGCATCGTGCTTGATGCGAGTGCGAACCTGTACATCGCCGATGCAAACAACAATAGAATTCGTATGGTAAATGGAAACGGCATTATCACCACTGTAGTTGGAACAGGTGCTCCTGCGGCCAACCCTCATCAGGGAAATGGGGGAAATCCGAAAGCAGCGGTCATAGGTCCCAGTCGTGGTATTGCTGTGTTTTCAAATGATTTGTACCTTTCTGAATTCAATAACCATGCGGTGAGGGTGGTAAACAATGTTGTTCTTCCAGTTAAATTGCTAGGCTTTAAGGCAAATGCTTTTCGTGACCACATTCAGGTACAATGGAAAACCACCCAAGAGGTCAATAGTGATTTTTTTAGACTCATGCGCAGTGTGGATGGTTATCATTTTGTGCCAATAGGGGTGATTCCTGCCCATGGAAACAGCAATCAAGTAATCGATTATCAATATGTTGATGAGGGTGTGCTCGACAAACAGGTGTATTATTACCAATTATTGGAGCAAGATAAAGATGGGAAAAGTCAAGAATCTACCGTTGTAATTGCTAAAAATGAACATGTGATTCATCCCCATTTATCGCATCAATTACAAGATGGTAAATCATTGTTATTTTTTCATTCTATAGCTGGTGGGGAGTATTCGGTACAAATGACAGACAATTTGGGCAATCGTGTATTCCAAAAAGAATACGATGGCTTGATTGGGGAAAATATAATGGAGGTGAACCACGAAAATCTATCCGATGGCCTTTATTTTATCCATTTTAATGGACCTGATTATACCCATACCATACTAAAAGTATTGATGAATTATTAAGGAAATTGCCTTGATATCCACTCATATACCATCACTGTTAAGCGTCTTGAAAGGTTTTATTCTTTTCAAGACGCTTTTTTAGTAGCTTTTTTTAAGGAGCCTTGTTGTAGTCTTGATTTGCTGAAGTTGAGGTGTTGTTGTTTTACGATTGTGATCTCTGAAAACCATCTTTTAATTCAATTTAACAGGGCAAAGGCATTAAATTAATTAGACTAAAAATTCAATGTAAAAGGCCTCATCCCAAACCCAGCGCTACGCTTCGTAACCTTCGCACTCTCTTGCTCGCTTATAAAGGAGAAGGGCTTTAGATTCCGATGAAATCATAATTCAATGTCTTTAGTCAAGGATAAAATCCGCTAGAAACTGTCCAATCCGCTACATCAGTGTTGCATCACGCACTTGCGGGATTATTCTTTGAAAAAGAACCCTGTTGAAAAACGTGGCCAAATTGCACACAGATTTGGCAGATTAAGCGGATTTTCATAGATTTAAAAATAACAAGATTTGTTAACTAAACGAATTGAAATCATAATTATGAATTAATCTCAAATTTATGATTAATGGACAGCGCTGTCTCCTTTATCACTGAGCACGAGGGTGTGAATTTACGAACGTAGTGCAGGGATAGGCTTTTGTGCTACTTTTTATTTTAATGCGTTTGCCCTGTTCAATTCAAAATTCAAAATTTAAAAAGAGCATTGTTGCAGTCTTGACTTGCTGAAGTTGAGGTGTTGTTGTTTTACAATTATGATGCACTTGGTAGACAAATGGTTTAATCTCTGAAAACCAGCTTTTAATTCAAAATTCAACATTTAAAATTTATTTTCCTTCATTTCCAACTAATGCACTGGTTATGCTATTATCAAAAAACTCGTTCTATAACTGTAGGGGTTATAGAACGAGTGAGGAACTGTTATTGAAATTTTATGCTTAACGGCTGAGTAGTAATTTGAGGTATTGCATTTGATTGGCACTTGCAATCCTAGCAAGGTACATACCTTCTGGCCATGAGGTGGCATCAAGCGTGATGCTGTAGGTTTGGTTTGCTGCTGTTTTTTGGTGAAATACGGTGTTGATCAATTCACCTTTCATGTTCACAATTGCTACGCTTGTCCACTCATTCGACAAAGCCGTAAAGCGGATGGTAGTCAAGGCCGTGAATGGGTTGGGTTGTGCCATAATTTGATTGGTTACACTTATTTCCCCTTCCAAATCTTGCCTATTTTGCTCATTTTCATTGTCTGCGTCACCGTTTTCGTCCTCCGTTTTTCTGCTAGCATTATGAGGCGTATTGAAGCAATCATTTGTCATGTTACAATCCCCCAATTTGTCACCATGCGCCAAGTGGGCTTGTACACTTCCTCTTGCGACACATAATGTTTGGTATTTATTGCCTGCTTTATGACAAATCATTACTTTCTGACCTGCCGTATCCATGGCATTTCCTCCTTTGGCACATTGTACGTCAGCCACACATACGAATACTTGGTCCTGTGCTTCACAACCATTTGCATCGCTTACTTTTAAGTGGTAGGTAGTGGAAATACTTGGACATACACTTGTAATATCAGCTTCAATGCCATTGCTCCAAGCAAATTGGTAGTTGGCATTTCCACCCGAAGCTCTTGCCTTCAGTGAAGTACATGCGTATGGACCGTAACCATTGTAAATCATAGCATCATTGCCTGCATTGGCAAGCAATGGAGACGGTTGGGTTAAGTTTACACTGAGTGTAAGTGATTGTCCATTAGCGTCTTTTACTTTTACGGTATAGGTGCCAGCCCCTAATTGACTGGCCGTTTTTGTATGTTGCACAGGACTTGTATTCCAACAGTAAGTATAAGGCAAACAGCCACCTGCAATAGATACGTTTGCTTCTCCATCCATTTTGCCAAAACAAGAAATGGCTGAGCCACTTTGGTAGGTTTTGTAGGCAACAATACCCGTCATTGTTGAGGGCAATACGGTGACGGTAAATGAGCATGTGTCCGCATTATTGGCATCATCTCGTGCGATATAGGTCACGGAGGTTTGACCAATAGGGAAATGGTCTCCCGAATGAAAATTGCTGCTGAGGGTATAATGGCAATTTTCAATTACTGTTGGCGATTCCCAGGTAACGATGGCGCTACAATTGGCAGATGCATGGGTGCTGATATTGGGTAAACACTTTATTTGTGGTTTTAGACTGTCAATGACTGCTACCTGAAAGTAAGCCGTATCTTTTCCCACCACATTGCTGGCTATCACCATTACTTGTGTTGTACCTACAGGGAATACGCTTCCTGAAGCAGGGAAATATGTCAATGCTGGTGCAGGATTGCCCTCAGCGTTAGCTATATAAGTTACTGCCGCGCCACAAAGTTCGGAAGTAACATTCATGCTGATGTTTGATGGAAGAGTGATAGAAGGCACTGTTCCCGTGATTATACTTTCATAGGCAATGCTGATAAGTCCATTGCCACTTTGTACACCGGAAGCATTGTCTTGGTCAGTTCCGATATTGTAGGAACCGCCACCGCCAGATCCCCAAGAATTGCATGTAGAGGCACCACCAGTACCTAATGTGCTGGTATTGGGGTCTCCACCACCCACAGGATCTATGCACGATCCGGTGGAGCCTTCGCTGTATGCCATACCCGGATTACCATCTTGAAAAACAAAATCCCGTGTTCCACCACCGCCTCCGGCAATGATCAATGGCGTAACGGTTTTGCCGGCATAAGGACCAACTTTCATGGTATCGGTAGAGGAAGGGGCTAGCTTTACCACAAACGATCCACCGCCACCGCCGCCACTTCCGCCACCAGGAGAAACACCTTCACCACCCACCAAAAGAAGCAAGTGGTCGCCAGGGTTTACGGTAAAAGTGCCTTTCATTCTTGCACCCAAGCCACCTACTTGGCCTTCTTGGGTCGATTTTCCTTGTGCTCCAAACGTCTCTATCATTATGGTATGGATGCCTTCAGGCACAATAAAGCTTTGAAGGGAGTCTGCATACGTAAAGGTTTTTACCGTTTGTGCAGTACTTAGGCTAATCATAACAAAGCTCAATAACAAAGTGCCAACATACCTCATTAGGTTTGGCGTTGTGTAAGTTTTTTTCATGGTTAGGTTAGATTTAGCGTTTAACTTGAATGGATTTTAATTTGGATTGTAAATTTTTTGTGCACATGAATTGTCATTTAGGTGGTTTGTTGTGAATTTATTGCATTGTATATACAAGTTTCAATAATGTCCGTTTATCCGATGGCAGCAAATTTGTTTTTCAAGGGACCATTTTCTAATGAGAATAGTATTGTGGATGTTATTATTAATGTATCGGTATGAAATATGCCTCATTACGACAATGCGATAACTGGTAATGCATGGCAATGTTGCGATTCCGTTCCACTAAGGTCTAACCGCTTTGAATTGGTAAATTCATGGTTTGGGTATTGGTTTCTAAAGTGACGATTGATGACAATTCCATCACCACAATTCCTATCCATAAGGAATTTTTAAGCCTTGTCTTTTCCATCGAACTAGCGTTTTTTAGTTGTTTACTAAAAATGTGAATACTAAAATTGATTCATTTTAAATAACCCTTTTGTATTTAAAAATTTGGGTTTACAAATGGCTTGCGGAAACAATTGTTTTTTATAACGATAGTATTGAAAATAAGTTACTTGTCTTTGAATGGGTATGCGATGTGTGGTTTGGAAATGATGGAATAGGTTAAAATTTGGGCTGTTTTTGCATGAAAATAATACTAAATAAATATTTTTAATGTTATATTTTTTGTTGGATTAGTCATATATTTACATTCTGATTTTACCTTGTTTTGGCTTTGTTGGTTCAAACGATTTCAAAAATAATGGTAAGAGATTGGAGGATTGAAATAAATATTAAATTTTGAAAATAGATGAATTTTCGTTTGTCAAATAATGTTGCCAAGGACTATTGTAACTAGAAAAAATAGACATTATTATGGTTTGATGAATATGGTTTTGTACGCTAAATAAATGGGGTAGGGATTTTGCAAAACGAGGTGTTCTTTTAATGGATTATTCATTATAAGAGAAAATGTTATGTTAATTCGCAGTTTAAAATTCATTTTGTTTTTCCCTTTAATTTCATGAAATAAGATTATTGATGCACGATTCAGCGACTTTAGATTAAAGATTCAATCATTCTAGGTGATTATTGTGGAGATACTTTAGAAGTATTCTTTATTTTTAATGCGTTTGCCCTGGAAGGTCGTGGTGAAGGATTTCTTTTTGTAGTGAATATTTTCTATTTTTGAAATTAAGATTTTTTCGATTATTCGAAAATTATCGTCATAAGCTTAGGCTTGCAAAAAACAGTTAAGAATGTGCTTTAGAAGATTATTGTTGTTAATGATATGGTCACTGTTTATGACAGTATATGCTTTTGCTCAACCCGGCAAAAGAGGAAATAGTGAATTTTTAAACCTGAGAACACCTGATATTTCTCCGATAAAGGCAGATACCACTATTATTCATATAGATGAAGGCGATGAATTTGATGAATATTCAGACGCTTCGAAATCAGTTTTTGACCCAAGAAAAAAGCTTTCGATTACCTCTGAAGATACCACCAGTATTTCCGATGGCGACATCAGCATCGTGGAAGTTGCAGAAGAAATAAAATTGGATTGTGTGTGGGTAAAGATTGCCGAATATTATTCTGTTTGGGATTCGAGGAGTGTAAACCCTTACAGGATTGACCACACCCGTTTTAATGATACCGTCCAAATCGTTTTGTATGATTCTACCCAAGGGCGTTACTGGTCGGTTCCTGTAAAACAAACAGAAGTAACGAGTGATTTTGGTACTAGGAAATACCGTTGGCATTATGGTACTGATTTAGAATTGGATATTGGAGATTCCATTTTTGCAGCCTTCGATGGTATTGTCAGGATTAGTAAATTTGATGCCGGTGGCTATGGTAATTATGTCATGGTAAGGCATTATAACAGCTTAGAAACCCTTTACGGGCACTTGGTTAAAAGTCTAGTAGAAGTGGGGCAATATGTCAAAGCGGGTGAACTGATTGGCTGGGGTGGAAACACTGGCCGAAGTACGGGGCCGCATTTGCATTATGAAGTAAGGTTTGAGGGTTCAGCCATTGATGCCGAATATTTCTACGACTTTGAAGAAGAAC
>CALPQG020000169.1 GCA_943325655.2 Bifidobacterium breve
CTTAAAATACTTTAAAAATGTTCAGGGCGGTTTTGTACAATCCGATTATAAGGTAGCGAAAAATAGCAATGCTTCAACAGCCATTGGGGCTTCAGTAGCCAAAGGAAAATTTGCATCCTTGACATTAGAGGTAAAAGAAGGTGTACAAGGACCTTACCGTTTGGTTGGACCTAACAATGAGCGTTTCATTATAGTGATTGCCAACAGTGAAAAGCTATACCTGGATGGTAAATTGTTGAATAGAGGCTTTAATTATGACTATGTCATTGATTATAATTCAGCGGAAATTACGTTTACCGCTGGCGTGGTGATTACAAAATTTTCTCGTGTCAGGGTTGATTATGAATATTCTGAACGTAATTATAGCCGTACCAACCTCGTACTTAACCACCAACAAAATGTAGGAAAGTTTAAGTTTGCCTTGGATTATTACAGCGAGGAAGACAATCCCAATAAACCACTACTGTCGCTTAGTCTTTCTCAAAAAGACATAGAAATTTTACATCGGGTTGGAGATACGCTCTTTTCAGCAGCAAGTTCTGGGGTGGATTCTGTGGCTTTTAACGCCAACCAGGTGTTGTATACCGATACCGTTTTGAATGGACAAGCCATTTATATGTACAGTATTGATCCGAATAAAGCACGTTTCAGAATTGTGTTTTCAGAAGTGGGACCGAATCAGGGCGATTATATCAAAACAAGTATTACTGCCAATGGTCAGGTGTATGAATACAAGCCTCCTTTTGCTGGGAAAAAGCAAGGAAATTTTGCACCTGTGAGGGTATTGCCTACACCCAAAAAGAAAAATATGGCTGCAATTGCTTTGGCCTATGAGGTCAATAAAAATGACAAGGTATATTTTGAAGGGGCAATTTCTAAAAATGACATCAACCTTTTTTCCGACATCGATAAAAAAGACGATGATGGCAAAGCTTTTAAAGTAGGGTATCAAAATAGAGGTATAGCTCTTACAAAATCAAGTGCTTATAAGTTGATTGGTGGTTTTGATTATGAATACCTGGATAAATATTTTAATCCCATTGATCGGTTTAGGAATGTAGATTTTGACAGGGATTGGAGTGCGAGTACCAACACGACACTTTCCTCCACGGTCAATTCTTTGACCATGTACAGGGCGGATGACCATATTGTAAATGGTAAAGTGGGCCTAGCAAAAGACAATAACAATAAACTAAACTATAACCTGACTTATAGAGATAAAGGAACGGATGTATTGGGGTACCAGCACCGGGTTGATTTGATACAGCAATACAAGTTTATGCAATTTAATGCCGATTATTTTCAATTGAGCAATAAAACGTCCAGCATTTCCTCTTCCTGGCAACGTTTAAATGTGAGTCCCTCTTTTTATTTGGGCAAATATTTACAACCTGGATACACGTACAGCATTGATAAAAATCAGGTGACTTACCTGAAATTGACTGATAGTGTGGGAACAGTAATGAATTACGAACAACACAAGTTTTTTATCAAATCATTGGATACCTGTAAAACCAAATTTGGATTTGATTATGCCTATCGGGAAGACTATTTGCCCCAAAAAGGTATTTTTTATTTGGGAAATATTGCCAAAACGGCCAATGTAAATGTGGCTTCTCAGGTGAATAAAACCAATTATGTTGGCGTACTTTTTACCTATAGAAATTTAGTCAACAAGCCCATTGCGGACAACAGTAAGCCGGTTGAAAATACGATCATGGGACGAATTGACTGGAATTCAGACCTTTTGAAACGACATATTCGTTCTGAAATTACCTTGGTTTCCACCAATGGGAGGGAATTGAAACGTGCCTATATATATATTCCTGTGGCTACAGGACAAGGAAATTATGTATGGAATGATTTGAACAAAGATGGTGTACAGCAATTGAATGAGTTTTTAGAAAAAGTATACAACGATCCCAATGGAGAATTTATCAGAAGTTTTGTGCCGACAAACGAATACCTGAATGCGTATTCAAACAACCTGAATTATCGTTTAAATATAAGCGCACCCAGAAGTTGGAGAGATAAGGGTTTTGTGAAAAATGTCATTTCTAAATTTTCAAATGTATTGTCATGGACATTGGATAAAAAAATTACTTCAAGTAATCTTTATGAACGATTGAATCCATTTGCTAAAATAATAGATACGGCCTTACTTTCTTCCCAATCTAATTTTAGGTCCACTACCTTTTTTAACCGTTCCAATCCGAGTTATGGCTTGGATTATGTGCATCAAAATGTATTTGGAAAACAATTGTTGACCAATGGATTTGAAACCAGAAAAGTATTGGAAAATCAGTTGAATGCTAGGGCCAATTTTTTGAAAATTTTCAATGCCAAACTCGGATTGATTTCAACAATCAAAGCCTTGTCATCGGATTATTTGACCAACAGAAATTACACGTTACAATCGTATCAAATTAAACCCGAACTGGCATTTCAGCCCATAGATAATTTCCGATTGACGGCAGGATATATTTACAATACTAAACAGAATATTTTTGGAGTGAGTGGTGAAAATGTCCAATTGCATGAATTTTTAGCAGAATCCAGGATTAGTAAAGTGACGACCAGAACCATTACGGCAAATGTAAAATTGATAAAAATTACATTTGTCGGCGATGTGAATACTGCTGTTGCTTATGAAATGTTGGAAGCCCTTAGGCCTGGCGACAACTATACCTGGACGGTGAATTGGCAGGAAAAACTGACCAGCGGTTTACAACTTACATTCAGTTATGAAGGTCGTAAATCTGAAAATGTAAATGTAATTCACCTGGGGCGAATGCAATTGTCTGCCTTGTTCTAGTGAGTGGTTTTATATTACTTTTGAATTTTTTGTCGTTGTTGTAATTTCTTCTCTAACAACATGTTCATCTTATTCAAAAATATTAGTATTGATTCATCAATTCTATAAATCTAGTATTTTCCACCGATTGTTCGCTTTCTACAACATTAGCGGAAAATTTTTAATTCTTGGTCAAAGAATAAAAAAAACACACATATTTTGCGGATTAAGCAGGTGTTCACGGATTTTATGGTGTCAAAATTTATTGACTTAACGACATTGGCTGAAGGAAAGCGCTCCCATATTTTAACTTGCAATTATTCTCAATCACCCATTCATTAAAATCAATAGTAATCTTCAATGATTTCAATACGTTTCTACTAGGCAATATCCATTTTAAATTCACTCGTTTCATGGAAAGTAATTTCTGGATAATCGCCCATCGTTACTTTTAGGTTCCAGATTGATTCAGCCAGATACACAGGGTTTTCATCTTTGTCCAAGGCGATATAATTGGCTTTTTTTCTGCAGAAATCTGCCAAGATTTTTTTGTCGTCACAAGTCAGCCAAAGTGCTTTATAATATCCCATTGGTGCAAAACGACAAGAGGCAGTGTACTCATGTTGCAAACGGTACTGGATTACCTCAAACTGGAGTTCACCCACCGTTCCAATAATTTTTCGGTTTCCGGGTTGTTGAATAAACAATTGGGCAACACCTTCATCCGTAAGTTGCATGATCCCTTTTTCCAATTGTTTGGTTTTCATCGGGTCAGTGTTTACCAACTCTTTGAAAATCTCAGGAGAGAAACTTGGAATACCACGGTACATGAATTTTTCACCTTCTGTAAGGGTATCACCAATTTTGAAATTTCCGGTGTCGTACAAACCAATGACATCTCCGGGAAAAGCCTCATCGATAACACTTTTGGATTGCGCCAAAAAGGTCACAGGGTTACTGAAACGTACTTCTTTGCCATTTCTGACATGGTAATAAAATTTATTTCGTTCAAATTTACCGGAGCAAATTCTTAAAAATGCAATCCTGTCCCTGTGTCTTGGGTCTAAGTTGGCGTGGATTTTAAATACAAAACCTGTGAATTTATTTTCTTCAGGTTTTACTTCACGCGTATCGCTGAACCTGCTTCTTGGTGTCGGTGCGATTTTAATAAACGTATCCAACATTTCCTGGATACCAAAATTGTTGACCGCGGAGCCAAAGAATACCGGAGCAACTTCGCCTGACAAATAGGTATTGATATCAAAAGGTTCAAACACCGATTCAATCAATTCTATGTCTTCACGCAATTGTTTTGCATAACGAGGCGTAACCTGGGTATCCAATGCTGGATCTTCAAGACTTTCTACGGCTACGATTTTGGTTTCAATGGTGGTTTTGCTGGCGTTGAAAACGTTCAGGCTTTTTTCATAAATGTTGTAAACCCCTTTGAAACTGTCGCCTCCACTGATCGGCCAGGTAAGTGGGCGCGTAGTGATGGACAATGTTTTTTCAAGTTCATCTATCAAGTCAAATGGGTCTTTTCCTTCACGGTCCATTTTGTTGACAAACACAATTACAGGCGTGTTCCTCATCCTACACACTTCCATCAACCTTTCCGTTTGTGCTTCCACACCTTTGGCACAGTCGATTACCAAAATAACGCTGTCTACCGCCGTTAAGGTGCGGTAAGTATCTTCCGCAAAGTCTTTGTGACCGGGAGTATCGAGGATGTTGATTAAAGTGTCTTTGTATTCAAATGACATCACAGAAGTAGCGACAGAGATCCCTCTCTGGCGCTCTATTTCCATGAAATCTGAGGTAGCAGTTTTCTTGATTTTGTTAGATTTAACGGCTCCAGCGGTAAGTATAGCTCCTCCAAAAAGTAAAAGTTTTTCTGTCAAAGTAGTTTTCCCTGCATCGGGATGACTGATGATGGCAAAGGTTCTACGTTTGCTTATTTCATTGATTAATGAGCTCATGAATGCGATTGTGATTATACTAGCGCTTCAAAATTAAGCTATTTTGTGTTATAATCTTAATTTTATTTTTTTGATTTGATTTTTTTGTGCAATTTATATAATTACTTTCCTACTGGAGCTACATCTTATAATTTGATAATTCAGTATTTGTATTAATTTATAACCACAGGAAAAATTACATCAATATCTGCAGATCCTTGGTTTTTATCACCATTTCCTGTTTTGGGTTTAACTCCAGGCTGATGTTTTAAAATGACTTGTAAATTTCCCTCAGAAGAAATTCCTGTTTTAAATTTTGGGAAAAGTCCTACAGGAACACCGTTATCGTCTTTATCTGTAGTTAAATAACTGCTTGAAAGGGTTAAGTTGGCACTGCTTTCATAAAAAAACTGGTGCTCATTTTTTAATTCCAATACTTCATTTGAAATGGTATCAACAGCTGCAGGATTGGTTTTATTGAGCAATAATACTGATGCCAAATAAGTTTTAGCGGCACTTAATTTTATGGTATCAACAGTACTGGTCGATCCTAAACCATATCCTCCTAAATTCTCCCATTGATAAACTGTAGAAGTGTTGGATACAGAGTCTTTAAATTCAATTATAACTGTGGTGATGATTTCATTTTCCGCTTCTGGTGCAGGGTCGTTTTTTTTCTCATCTTTTTTGCATGAGAATAATAATGCGGAAACTAGTAATGGTAGTATGAAGTATTTTTTCATTGTTTTTTTATTTTAAATTTGATTATTAGAATTACAATACAAATATAGTTTAATATTTTAAATATGCAACAATGTTGCAATGTTAAAATATTAAAAGGAGTATTTAATTTTTAGTGAAATATTTCGTCCGGTTTCATCGGCATAATACCTGAACCTGTTGAGGTAATCGCGGTATTTAGAATTCAGTAAATTAGTTACTGTTAGGTTGATGCCTATTTGTTGTTTGCCTAAAGGAATGATTAAACCTGCAGATAAACCAAGCAATTGATAGGATGGAGGAGGGGCGAGGTAATCGCCTGTATTTGCGAGGTTATTAAAAATTACGCCTTGGTTTTTTGCATCGACTACTGTTTTTTGGGGAGTATTTGTTTGCTCAAATACATATTGGAATTGAAATCCGATATAAGGTTCATGAATTTTTCCATGGTCTTTAAACTGGTATTTTGCATTGACTTCAAACCTGTTTGCTGGAATAAATACCAGGTAATCTTGTTTCAATTGGTCATAAGCCCAGATGAAACTGGCTTTTGAACCTAGAGTAATGTGAGAATGGATTTTTTGATTAAAACTGGCGTCTATTCCTCTGAATACTGCATTGGTTTGTGTATAATTAAAAACAGGATATGTACCTCTCACAGTGGTGAGTAATTGTCCATAAGGTTTGAAGTAAATGAAATTTTGAATGGTGTTTTGATAAATGTTTATTTCACCAAAAGTATTTTTATAATAGTAATTGGTAACCC
>CALPQG020000170.1 GCA_943325655.2 Bifidobacterium breve
AAATTCGGCAATCTTGGTTTTGCCTTCTCTAAACGATTGTACTTTAAAATAATTTGACAAGGCATTTACGGCCTTGGTTCCGACACCATTTAACCCTACCGATTTTTGGAAGGCGCCAGAATCGTATTTTCCTCCTGTATTGATTTTGGAGACACAGTCAATTACTTTTCCTAGCGGAATACCACGACCATAATCCCTCACTTCCACCCTATGTTCGGTCACTTTGATGTCAATGGTTTTGCCATTGCCCATCACGTGTTCATCAATAGAGTTGTCAATAATCTCTTTTACCAGTACATATACCCCATCATCGTAGGCCGATCCATCTCCTAGCTTCCCAATATACATCCCCGGACGAAGCCTGATATGCTCCTTCCAGTCTAGAGACCGTATACTATCCTCATCATATTGTACTGGAGTTACTTCAGCCATAGCGATTTGATTTTTTTCAAAGCGTGAATATACATTTTTTGTGTATACTAAAAAAATGGGGAAATTATATGGGCTAATGAAAGTTAATTAATTTGGTTCTAAATGAAATGCTATGGGTAAGTAGGGTCTACTGAAAAACTTGCTTACCCATTAATGGTTACTTTCATTCTATCTTTTGTCAATTTCCCCTTGATGAAGATTAACCATCCAAAATCAAGACTCCGCCACGGCAAACATTTGTTTAAAAATGCTACGAATTTGCTCCATTGCGCTGAAAACAAACTCGCCACCAAAATTGTTGAAAATTTTCAACAGTAGCGACGCTCAAACAGTGTTTTGTTTTTAACCGCTTCATGGAGCAATCCCGAGAATATCGGGATAACGCATTTTTTAAAAAGGTCGGATGCAAGACAATTCAAAGATTCTGCATGATTTGTTTGCACTTTAAAATCTATTCTTAATCATAAATCACTGTTAATAAAAATGTTAATGCTTTTTCAGCAGACCCTACTTAAGTTTAAAAAAAATATGGACTAAAATCAATGTTAACATTGATTTTAGTCCATATTTTAAAACTTCTGATGGATTATATTCTCATTACCTTCTTTTTTTAGAAGAGGATCTTCCCCCTCTTTCGCGACTATCTTTGGTATCTCTGCCACGTCTGTCATCTGACCTGTTGTCATTTTTGGATTTATTATGGTGAATGGTTTCTCCAACAAATTCCAAGTCAATGGTTCTTTTATCCAGGTCCGTTCCTTTTACGACCACCACTACGGTATCGCCGAGGCAAATTTCTTTTCCAGATGCACGACCAAGTAAGCGGTAATTTTTGGCATCTAGTTCATAGTAATCGTCTTTCATGTCACTCATTCTTACCAAACCTTCACATTTGGTTTCGGTGATTTCTACGAAAACTCCCCATTCCGTAACGCCAGCTACAATTCCTGCAAATGGTCTTTTTTCCATCAATTGCATGTACTGTACTTGTTTGTATTTGATAGATGACCTTTCAGCCTCTGCAGCCAAAACTTCTCTGTCAGACGCGTGTTTACACTCTTCTTCTACTTCTTCTTTTGAAGCTGCTCCTTTGCCATCCAAATACCTTTGCAACAACCTGTGGGCAATCATATCAGGATACCTTCTGATAGGGGAAGTAAAATGGGTATAATGGTCAAATGCCAATCCAAAATGTCCTTTTTCTTCTGTTGTGTATTTTGCTTTTGACATGGTACGTATCGCCAGACTTTGCAAAACATTTTCTTCAGGAGTTCCTTCAATTTCGTGTACTAAATTGTTGAGCGAATGGGCAATGTTTTTGACATCTAAACTGATCGCATGTCCAAATTTTGCGGCAAAAACAGAGAAGGTTTGCAGTTTTTCAACATTAGGAGCATCGTGAATACGGTACACCATAGTGAGTCCGTCACTGTCTTCGTGCTTTCTGTTTTTGTGGTATACAAATTCAGCTACTTTTTTATTGGCCAACAACATAAAATCTTCTATGAGTTTATGTGCATCCTGTCTTACTTTAGGAATTACTGCCAAAGGTACGCCACGTTCATCGAGTTTGAATTTTACTTCAACGGTCTCAAATCCTATAGCGCCATTTTTAAATTTGGCATCTCTTAATTTATAGGCCAATGCATTGAGTGTCTTGATTTCATCGCTGTATTCTCCTTCCCCTTTTTCAATAATTTCCTGTACTTCTTCATAGGAGAATCTTCTGTCAGAATGGATGACGGTTCTTCCAAACCATTCCTTTTGAATTTCAGCATGCTCATTCAATTCAAACACAGCCGAAAAAGTGAGTTTGTCTTCATTTGGGCGAAGAGAACACAAGCCGTTGGATAGTTTTTCGGGTAACATTGGAACACACCTGTCTACCAAATAAACTGAAGTTGCTCTGATAAAAGCCTCTCTTTCAAGTGCTGTGTCGGGAGTAACATAATGGGTAACGTCGGCAATATGAACACCTACTTCCCAGTTGCCATTGGGCAATTTTTGTAAGGACAATGCATCATCAAAATCTTTGGCATCAACTGGGTCAATGGTGAAGGTGGTTATTTTTCTAAAGTCTTTTCGAAGTTTGATTTCTTCTTTGGATATTTTGTCAGAAATGCTTGACGCTTCCGCTTCAACCTCTTCAGGGAAGTCTGTTGGCAAGCCGAATTCAACCATAATGGCATTCATTTCAGCTTCATTTTCTCCGGCTTTCCCAAGTATTTTGGTCACTTTACCTACCGGGTTTTTACCTGGTCTTGGCCAATCCAATATTTTTACAATTACCTTGTCACCGTTTACGGCACCATGGAGGTTTTCATTGTACACAAAAATATCAAAATGTATTTTTTTCCCATCAGGAATCACGAATCCAAAGCGAGGTGACAATTGTAATTTACCTACAAATTCATCACGTTTCCTGTTAACGACTTCAACGACTTCACCTTCAAGTCTTTTTTCATTTCCTCTTTTATTGCGGTTGCTGCTGCTTTCGGTATAATGTACATTGATACGCACTTTATCGCCATCTACGGCACCGTTAAGGTCTTCGGTTTTCACCCAAACATCTGGCCTGTCTTCTCCAATGACTACAAATGCAAAACGTGCATTTACATGGTCAACAGTGCCGATAAGTGAATCTTCCAACACTGGTTTGGCAAACATAAAGTTGCCATTTTTCTCCACTTTAACTTTTGCAACAGCAATCAAGTTTTCTAAAGCCTCAAGTACGCCGTATTTTGAAATTAATCCGTTTACTTCTTTTTGTTGAAGTATATTTTTAAGAGAAAGTGATACGCCTGCGTTATCGTATAGTATTCTCAACACATGTTCTTCTATTTCTTTTGGAGAAAGCAAATCTGGACTCGCTTTTTTAATCCTATTCCTAGCCATAATCTTTTGTATTATAAGGGTCTTATACTTGTGTGCTACAAGAAAAGATGATGTAAATGTATAAATAAATGTGCAAGATTAAAATTTCAGTGGATAGGTACAAAGTATTTGTTATTAAGTATAAAATAATAAAGACAAAAGGATTGTTCTACTTGAACAATCCTTTTGTCTTTACTGTAAAAATATCTTTATTAAAATCGTGTACCTAATACTTAAGAATCAGCTCTTTCAATTAAGCAAAAAACCTAAAGATGAAGAACAAGCAACCTGATAAAATGACACATACAGGAAAGGTCAATACCCAAGCCAAGGCAATACTTTTAAGGGTACCCGTTTGTAAATTGCCTACGCCTTTGCTTCCTACCATGGCACCAGCAATACCCGAAGATAAAATTTGTGTGGTAGATACTGGCAATTTCATGACATAAGTACTAAACCCAATGGTTAAGGCAGCTGACAATTCAGCTGAAGCCCCTTGAGCGTACGTCAAGTGTTGTTTCCCAATTTTTTCACCCAAGGTAACTACAATTCTTTTCCAACCAATAGTGGTTCCAAGACCCAGGCAAAGTGAAATTAAAATTAAAGACCAATCAGGAACATAATCGGTATGTTTTTTAAGGTGTTTAATGGTGTCTTTGAAATTGCTGTATTCTTTACCAGGAAAAGCCAAGGCAATACTGGCACTAAATTCTTTGTGGTAACCCGCTTCTTCCAATTTATCAAAGTTTTTGCTGATGGTCATAATTTGTTTTCTCAAAGACACTTTGTCTTTGGTGCTTAACTCTTTTCCGGATGAATCGGCTTTGGCGAAAATGGTTTCAATTATTCTAATCGCACCAGCACCTTTTGTATATTTTTCTCCATGTTCTTTTTTAAAAGCCGTTGAGTCCATTGCAGGTAAAAACACCGAGGCTTTGTTGGCTTCAATTCTGATGGTGTTCACATCCAAATCATTATTCAAGGCAAAATAAGCAGGAGACAAAGCGATTAATACCAACATCAATAAACCAACTCCTTTTTGACCATCATTTGAACCATGGGCAAAACTAACCCCAGAACAAGTAGTAATTAAGATGGCTCTGATCCATTTCGGGGTTCTTTTTTTCGGATGTGGTTCTTTAAAAATCATTTTATCCTTAACGAACACTTTTAAAGTAAACATCAAGGCAAGGGTAAGTAAAAACCCCACGAGTGGAGAAAACAATAAAGAAAGTCCAATTTCACCTGCTTTACCCCAATCCATGGTGGCGCCATTGGCCTCAGGGGTGAAACTAAAAGCCAAAGTTACCCCAAGGATAGAAGCCAATAAAGTATGCGAAGAAGAACAAGGAATACCATAATACCAGGTGCCGATGTTCCAAACGATGGCTGTTAATAACATCGCCATAATCATACCTAGGGTTTGATAAACCGTTTGGTCTACCAGTGCTTCTAAGGGTAAAAGTTTCACAATTCCCATAGCCACTGCCACTCCTCCAGTTAATACGCCTAGAAAGTTTAATACCCCTGAAAGCATTACTGCCTGCATTGGTTTTAAAGATTTGGTATAAATTACCGTGGCTACCGCGTTTGCTGTATCATGAAAGCCATTGGCGAATTCAAACATACATACTGCTGCAATACAAATAATCAATAAGGTTGTTAAGGTAGGATCTAAGCCGAACATAAATTTGGAGTAATTTAACTGATTAATTTGATGATTAATTTCTAAATTGTGCTCCAAATTAAGTAAAATTAATTCTACTTCAATGCACAATATGCTTTGTTAATAATTTATTAACATTGATTTAACATTTGAATCGCATATTGAAACAATAATTAAATACGCTATGATATTTCTTTCTAAACGCTTAATAAGAACTACAACTACTATTGGCCTCGCAATATTTTGCCTGGGGATAATTCCCCTTGTTTTTGCAAAAGGTGGTAAAGGTTTGCTTGATGATAGTCATAAATACCTCAGTCCAAAGTTTCCGGTAGACGAACGTGTGCATGATTTGTTAAGCAGAATGACCGTAGAAGAGAAAGTTGCACAAATGCTTACCCTTCAGGCAAAGAAAAAACCTTGGTTTGATGCAAAAGGTGTTTTTCAAATTAAGCTGGCAAAAGATGATTTAAAAGATGGCCCCGGCCAACTCATAGGTATTGGAGAAATTAAAAATGCCAAAGAAAGTGCGCTCCTCGCCAACCAAATTCAAAAATATGTTATCGAGCATTCACGTTTAAAAATACCTTTGTTTATTGGCAATGAAATGCTCCATGGGCACAGGACCAAAGATGCCACCGTTTTCCCTGTTCCGATTGGATTGGCCAGTACCTGGAATGAAGAATTGGTGGGAGAAGTATATAAAACGATTGCAATTGAAGCAAAATCTAGAGGAACACACCAAGCTTATGGACCAAACCTGGATGTAGCCAGAGATCCAAGATGGGGGAATTTTAGCATTACTTTTGGAGAAGATCCATTTTTAATCTCAAAACTGGGTGTTGCGGCCATCAAAGAACTTCAAGGAAATGGTGCACAATTAAGGCTATTGGCAACTGCCATGCATTTTGGTGCAAATGGAGCAAACGAAGGCGGGCACAATAGAGGACCGGCAGAAATGTCTGACAGGATGTTTAGAGAAGTATTTTTGCCTCCATTCAAAGCAGCAATCAAAGATGCGAAAGTAGGTGGAATGATGTTGGCTTACAATGAATTGGCAGGAATTCCTGTGCATGCCAACAAACCTTTGTTGTATGATTTGTTAAGAAGAGAGCTCAACTTTGAGGGGATTATAGTTTCGAGCAGAAAAGGTATTTCAGAATTGGTAACCGAACATTTTATTGCAGTGGATAATTATCAAGCAGCCAAATTGGCTATCAATGCCAACATAGACCTTGAATTACCCAATAGCAATACTTA
>CALPQG020000171.1 GCA_943325655.2 Bifidobacterium breve
TAGAGTTTAGAGTTTAGAGTTTAGAGTTTAGAGTTTAGAGTTTAGAGTTTAGAGTTTAGAGTTTTTTCGAGCTTGACGCTCGAAAAAACTCTTTTGATTTTATAATGTTTCAACTGAGAACTCTGAACTGAAAACTCTGAACTGAAAACTGAAAACTGAGAACTGAAAACTCTGAACTGAGAACTACATAAGCGCTATTTTCAATTCATTCAATTGTTTTTGGTCAATCGTTGAAGGAGCATCAATCATCACATCACGGCCTGAATTGTTTTTCGGGAAAGCGATGAAATCACGGATGGAATCTGAACCTCCAAACAATGAACATAACCTGTCAAAGCCAAAGGCCAATCCACCATGTGGAGGAGCGCCATATTCAAAGGCATCTAACAAGAAACCAAACTGGTGTTTCGCTTCTTCTTCCGTGAAACCGAGTAAGGCAAACATTTGAGATTGTAAGGTCCTGTCGTGAATTCTAATTGAACCACCACCAACTTCTACACCATTGATTACCATATCGTAAGCATTGGCGCGCACCGCTCCAGGATCAGTCGCCAACAAAGGAATATCTTCTGGTTTTGGAGAGGTAAATGGATGGTGCATGGCGAAGTAACGGTTTTCTTCTGCGCTGTATTCAAACAAAGGAAAATCTACCACCCAATGGGCCGAAAACTTGTTTGGATCACGAAGCCCTAACCTGTTTCCCATTTCAAGTCGCAGTTCAGACATCGCTTTGCGGGCAGCGCTTTCATCGCCAGAAAGCAATAACAATAAATCACCGGGAGCGGCATCAAGTTTGGTTGCCCATACTTTTAAATCTTCAGGGGTATAAAATTTATCTACCGAAGATTTAATACTTCCGTCTGCTTCTACCCTGGCATAAATCAATCCTTTGGCACCAATCTGTGGACGTTTTACCCAGTCGGTAAGTTCATCCATTTGCTTGCGGGTGTAGCTGGCTACTCCTTTGGCACAGATCCCCAAAATGAGTTTGGCACTGTCAAAAACCGGGAAATCTTTTCCTTTAGCTTCAGCAGTAAGGTCAACCAATTTCATTTCAAAACGAATATCTGGTTTGTCGTTACCATAATATTTCATGGCATCGGCATAGGTCATTCGTGGTAAGGTTGGAAACTCCACGCCTTTCACTGTTTTGAACAGGTGACGGGCAAGACCTTCGAACATGTTTAAGATGTCTTCTTGTTCTACGAAACTCATTTCGCAGTCAATTTGTGTAAATTCTGGTTGACGGTCGGCGCGTAAATCTTCATCGCGGAAACATTTCACAATTTGGTAGTAACGGTCAAAACCCGAAACCATCAACAATTGTTTGAACGTTTGTGGAGATTGTGGCAAGGCATAAAATTCACCCGGATTCATTCTGCTTGGTACCACAAAATCTCTCGCTCCTTCAGGAGTAGATTTAATCAATACAGGCGTTTCCACTTCAATAAATTGTTGCGCATCCAAATAGTTTCTTGTTTCACGAGATACCTGGTGACGCAATTCTAAGTTTTTACGAACCGTATTTCTACGCAAATCAAGGTAACGGTATTTCATGCGGATATCATCACCGCCATCGGTTTCGTCTTCAATCAAAAATGGAGGCAACTTCGCAGGATTTAAAATCTCAAAAGAAGCTACCAGAATCTCAATTTCTCCTGTAGGGATTTTATCGTTTTTAGAAAGTCTTTCTATGACAGTTCCTTTGGCCTGAATTACAAATTCACGTCCCAATGAACGTACTTTCGCCACCAATTCAGGAGCAAGGTTTTTTTCTTCAAACATCAATTGCGTAATGCCATAACGGTCACGTAAATCAACCCAAATCATGCTTCCTTTATCGCGGCTACGTTGTACCCATCCACAAAGGATAACTTCTTTGTGGACATCAGCAATTCGGATTTCTCCACAGGTATGACTTCTAAACATAGTTTTTTATTAAAGTACTAGGTACAAATTACGAAGTACAAGGTATTTATTAATAATTTAAATTGGGGTTCAATGGACAAATTTAAAGAATTGTTTGGTAAATGAAAGGTTGAAACATGTATATATCCAAGTTGTTCTCGAAAAATTATCTAATTATTCTCTCTGCTAAAATTGGTTCTTTGTCACGTTTATACTCCATAAATACATTCAGGCCTCATCCCAAACCCTTCTCCAAAAGGAGAAGGGCTTCACATTCCGTTTTAATTACAAAGCTTTTATTCCATTACCGGCTAATCCAATAGCATTTAATTCAAATCTATGTTAAATGTGCAAATCCCTCTCCTTTGACAGGGATTTAGGGTGAGGCTTTATGCTATGATGAAACTGCTTTTGTAGGAATTAGTAAAACAACGAAATCTTAGAAGAAGGCTACCATTAAAAAATATTCAAATAAAATCCTTACTTTAGTTCCCTCTAAATCTTAACCTACTACCAAGCCATTGAGCAAATTACTGTTACATACAATGCTGTTTTTATGGCTATGCGCTGGCAATATTGCTGTTGCGCAGTTGAATGACAATAGCTTTCCGTTTATCAGTAATTATAGTCCCAAAGAACATGGCATGCATCCACGTAATTTTGCTGCTGTACAGGGTTTGAGGGGGAAAATGTTTTTCGGAAATGCTTATGGCGTATTGATGTATGATGGCAATTTTTGGAAACCCATTGGCTTGCCCGATGGCATCAGTGCGTATGCATTGGCCTGCAATTCAAAGGGTGTAATTTATGTGGGATCTGTAGGAGAATTTGGGTTTTTGGCGCCTGACTCCACGGGTAAACTGGCTTATAAATCGGTATCCATCCAAACCAAAACTGACCCGAAACTGATTGGAGACATTTCCAATATTCATATCGTAAATGATACCATTTATTTCATTTCCGAAAAAATAATTTTTGTGCAATATCCGGATCAACATGTTCAAATTTTGAGCCGTATGCCCTCCCCGATTCAGTTTTCGACTTTGGTAAATAACACGTTATATGTGCAACCTGTTGGCGATACTTTAAGGTATTTGCAGGGCAATGTATTCAAACCAATTCCTTCCACTGGCTACCTTAAAAATGCCACCATAAATGGCATTGTGCCTTTTGCATCGGCTGATTTATTGCTCATTATTGGAAAGGAATTTTATGTTTTGAAGGAGCATAAGCTCCAATTGTTAAAAAGTGAGTTGAGCCAAAACCTGGGTAAGAATTCTGTTACAGCGGTGATTTCTTTGCCCAAACAGGAAGTTGGAATCGCTACAAGTGGAAGTGGATTGCTGATTTTTAACCAAAATGGAGAACTGATCAAGCACATCAATTCCACCAAAGGGCTTCGAAAAAACAGTGTCAATAACCTTTACCTCGACCGTAACAATGGACTTTGGCTGGTGTTGGACAATGGCCTGGCATATACGGATATCAGTAGTCCTTATAGTTTTGTAAATGAAAGTTCCGGAATTTATGGGATGGGATACAAGGCTTTGATTTTTAAAGGAATAGTGTATGCGGCTACCGATCAGGGTTTGTTTTATAAGCCTGTTGCTTCGAAGCACGAAGAAAAGTTTAAACAAATTTATGACATTGAAGGCATGGTCAGGGACATTGTGGTTTCTGAAGGTTCGTTGCTCTGTTCGCAGGTGAATAATGTATATGAAGTCAACGGAACTTCGGTAAGGTTGATCAAAAAAATAGACCAGAATTCTGGTCCCTGGACGACCAAAACATTCAGAAAAAATAACAAGACTTATGCCCTCGTTGGCCTTTATGATGGTTTAGCAATTTTGAAATACACCAACAAGCATTGGGAATACAGCCATAGAATTACTGGTTTTGATGAGTCAAGCAGGATTTTTGAAATCGACAAATTCGGCGATATTTGGGTGTGCCATGGCAACAAAGGTTTGTTTAGGATTGCTTTGAGCTATGATTTGAAACAGGCAACATCGGTAAAGGAATACAGCAAATTGAAAGGCTATAAGAATGATTATTTCAACCATATTTCTTACGTAGACCATGAATTGTGTATTTCCAATTCTGACGGAATTTATAAATTTGATTATTCGAAAGATATTTTTTATGTCAACAAAACCATTTCAGACATCATTGGCTATAAAATGTATACTGAAAGGGTAGTACAAACGGACCCCGACAATATTTGGATTTTTCAGAACAATTCTATGCTGCAGCTCAGCAAGGTGAACCAAAAATATGTGTTAAAAACCCACCATAAACTTCGCGGAGATTTTATTGGAAGCTATGAATTTATTGGGAGTTTAAATTCTACCCAATACATCATTGGTTCTCAGGATGGTTTTATTTTGTTGAATAAAGAATTGCGCGACAAACAAAAGTTTGACTTCAAACCAATTATTTGTCGGGTTGAAATCAAAGGACAGGAAAATAAAATATTGTTTGGTGGCACGCATACAGATGCTTTGGGGAATTTTTCATTTGACCAGGTCATTATTCCTCAATTGCCTTTTGCTGACAATTCACTCAATATTTCATTCAGTTATCCAAACTTTGACCGTATGGATAAAATCAAATACCAATATGCCATTGTAAAAGACAAGCTGGACAGCACACAAATCATGTGGTCCGATTGGGCGACATTGACCCAAATAGAATACCCACAATTAGAAGAAGGTGCCTATACTTTTTTAGTGAGGGCCAAAAATGCAGAAGAAAGTATCAGCCAAACCATCAGCTACAAATTTGTCATCTCTCCGCCATGGTACCGTTCGCTGTTTGCTTATGTCATCTATTTGACTTTGTTCATCATAGGTTTGTGGATGGCTACCTTCTGGATTTTGAAAAGATTTAAACTCCAAAAAGAAAAACTCGAAAACAGGAAAAAAGAAGAATTGGCTTTGCTCGAACAAAAATTTATTGCCGAACAGTTACTGAAAGAAAAAGAATTGATGGAGCTCAAAAACCAACAATTAGAAACGCAGGTATTGCTCAAAAAAAGTGAGCTGGCTTCGGTGGCAACAACCCTGAACCAAAAGAAAGAATTTTTAAGTCAGGTAAAGAAAAATATTACGGTTGCCGCAGAAGATTTGGAAGCCTCGGAAAGTAAATTGTTCAAACAAATTATCAAGAAAATAGACAGTGACCTTGACGTAAAAGACAACTGGGAGGTATTTCAATTGCATTTTGATGAAGTCAACAACAATTATTTAAAACGGTTAAATAGCAAATACCCAAAACTTACCCCAAGTTGGTTACTGCTTTGTGCGTATATCAAACTCAACAAAAGCAACAAAGAAATGGCGGCATTGTTGAATATCAGTCTCTCCGCAGTAGAAAAACGACGTTACCGTTTGAAAGACAAACTCTCCATTGAGTCAGACGGAAAACTGACGGACTATTTGATAAATTTTTAAGGATATAGGACGACATCGGCACAAGTCTTCTCAAAAGCTCAAGACATGCGCCAGGCAATCTGCAAACTTATTTTATTGGGGGAGGATATTTTTAAATGTTTGATTTAAAACAACCTACAGTGCATTGATTTCATTTATTGACAATCCGGTTAAGTCAACAATATCGTTAATACTTAGTCCCTTTGCTTTCATTTTCCTAGCAACATCATGCTTTTCTTCCATCTTACCTTCCAACTTTCCCTCCATCTTTCCTTCGTCAAAAGCAGTATCAACGGTATTTTTATAGTCTCTGTAAATTTTTAAATTCATTTCGTAGCTTTCAATTTCAACCTGTCCAAACCTCGCGATTTCGGCTTTTTCAAATGCCTGGGTAAATACCTCGTCTTTAAATATAGTAGGAATGGATTGAAAATCTTCTAAATGTTTTATAAAATAAAGCCATTGGTCTAACCTCGTAACCAGGTTGTCTTCTTTCAAATTGAAATTGGGCATTTCAAGGTAAATGTAGGTTAACTTATCGTAAAATGTTTTGCCATGTTTGTTTTTGAGTTTGATGGTATGCACCACCTCACTTTTTTCAGGTTCCGACTCATAATCATCAAAGGTAAAATCAAGAATACCAATGCAGTAAACTGCTTTTAGGTTGTAATTCCACTCTCCTTTTTCGGCTTGTTCTTTAATCGGAAACGTGGAATAATAAATTGTTCTTTCTTTAAAATAATTTTGTTTGGCCTTTTGCAGTTCTACAATAAACTTTTCGCCTTTATCAGTGTCACAATAAATGTCATAAATCGCTTTTCTGTCAGCTTCTGTTTGTCCAAGCTGCTCCGAATTTTTAAAAGTCA
>CALPQG020000172.1 GCA_943325655.2 Bifidobacterium breve
AAACATTCACACATTCCTGTTCCCTTGAAAAAAATTTTCACAAACAAATGGGTTAAAATCCTAAGCTGCATTGTCCTTGTTTCCTTTGCCCTTGTTGGTTTTTTATTGTCCGCTTCTTACCTCGCTATCCAGTTGAGGCTGACAGATCAAAAAGGAACTATTGATGCCAATAACCGTCACTTCCAAGACATGAAAGACAAATACAACCAATCTTTCCAATTGGATACTTCTCAAATAGAATCCTATAAAAATGAGGCATTTAACAGGATATTGGTATTGAATAAATATTACCCTAAAAATGCACAATACATTTTAACAGTGATGCAAGAAGGTGCCAATAGCAAAGAGGTGCTGAAAATGCTGGATGCCGTAGATATCAATTTACAAAGCAATGTGCCCTATTTGACCGAAATCAAAAAAGTGAAAGACGCTCAAGTGTCAACAGCTTCAAAAAACAATTTGAGTGTTTTTGAATGGATGAATATTGCAGAATGGATTGACTTTAAAGTAGCTGTAGCCAAAGACAAAAAACTCATCGATTCCGTTGCCAAACAAACCAATGTAGAAGAAAGGTTGATTGTTTCTTGTTTGGTAGGAGAACAAATTCGTTTATTTAACTCCGATCGTGAAGCCTACAAACGCTGGATTGGTCCTTTAAAAATATTGTCTGTAGAATCAAAATTTTCACTGGGAGTAACAGGTATCAAAGAACTTACCGCTAAAAATATTGAAACCTATTTAAAAGACAGTACCAGCAAGTTTTACTTGGGCAAACAATATGAACACTTACTGGATTTCAAAACAGACAATCCTGAAAAAGAAAGAATTGACAGGTTAATTACCTTCAAAAATCATTATTACTCCTACATGTATGCTGCCATTTTTTTAAAACAAATGAAGTTACAATGGGAGAAAGCAGGATTTCCTATTGCAGACCGACCAGAAATTTTGGCAACCTTGTTCAATGTTGGTTTTCCGCAATCGGTTCCGAAAAGTAATCCAAGGGTTGGTGGATCAACCATAAAGGTAAATGAAAAAGAATACTCCTTTGGAGCCCTGGCTTACCAGTTTTATTATTCAGGCGAACTGCACGAATTGTTCCCTTTGAAAGCCACCAAATTTGATTGTTATGACTAAAGTTATCTTTTTAAGTATTTGGTTTTGGTTTAATTTCTTGGTCGCCCATGCGCAAGACAGCACCACATTTCAATACAAATTTCAATGGCAAAAATTGGCTTCAGGGATTGAGTACGCTGAAGTGGATGCACCGAAAAAGTCTATTGTCAATGATTCAAAAATTACGGTCGTTAAAATCAACCCCAGCCAGTTTGATTTTTTTCTTTTCACGGCATCAGAACAAAAAAGAAAAGCACGCACAGCCAAGGAATGGGCAGATACTTTTAACCTCCATGTGGTCATCAACGCAGGCATGTACAACCTTGCCAATATGCTTGAAAATGATGGCTTTATGAAAAACTATACCCATTACAACAATTCTAATTTCAAAGACGGCTATAATGGCATGATGGCTTTCAACGCCAAAGATTCAAGTTACCAAAACTTCTCCATTTTAGATTTAAACTGTTCCGTTTGGGATACCGTCAAAACCCAATACCATTGTTATTCTCAATGCATGCGCATGATTGATTGCCAAGGAATTCCATTGTCATGGGAGAAGAAAAAACAATCCTGCAGCATGATGATTGCTGCGCACGATGAAGCGAATAACCTGTATTTTATTTTCAACAGGTCGCCCTATACCCACAAAGAAATGATTCAGTTTATCCTTCAATTCCCTTTTAAAATAAAAAATGCCGTATATTTAGAAGGCGGTCCGGAAGCAAGCCTTTACCTCAAATTTGGAAACACTGAAATTGGTAAAATGGGCAGTTATATTTCAACCACTTACCCAACAGATTCCAACCAGAAATTCTGGAAAATTCCCAATGTGATTGGTTTGAGGATGAAGAATCCATAAACTTTCAGAAATCTAAATTACCATTCCTCAAAACATTGCTTGTATTAAATCAATGATTATATTTGTAGTTGGTGGAAAATCAGAAATTGGGTGAAATGAAGAAAAAATTTAAGCAGGTACTTACGACATTACTACAAATACTTACTATTGGTTGGAATTTCTTCCTTGAAGTAAGAGCACTTTTTTTAGAAAAATTCAATGCAACTCCGGTACTCAAAGTATGGAAATGGTTTATCTATGTTGTAGGTGGAATATTTTTATACATTCAATTTGTAGATTACAATCTTTTATGGCTTGCCGGAAAATCACCTGATTTAGAACAACTTGAAAATCCAAAACTAGACACCCCTTCTGAAGCATGGACTGCTGATGGCGTGTTGTTTGGTAAATATTACAAAGAAAACCGTAGCCCGGTAGATTACCACCAAATCCCTCCTATTGTTATCAAATCACTTGTTGCTACAGAAGACATTCGTTTTTACGAACACTGTGGTGTCGACATGCAAGCCACCTTTTCAATTATTTGGTATTTGGTCAAAGGGGATAACCGTGGAGGAAGTACCATTTCCCAACAATTGGCCAAAAATCTTTTCAAAACACGACGCGGTGCTTCTAAAGGATTATTGGGTTGGATTCCCGGTGTCAAAACAATTATAGCCAAAACCAAAGAATGGATCACAGCGATTAAATTAGAACGCACGTATTCCAAATCTGAAATCATTACGCTTTACCTCAATACCGTTGATTTTGGAAGTAACTCTTTCGGAATCAAAGCGGCAGCCAAAACATTTTTCAATACCCCTGTAGAAAAATTAAATACCCAACAAGTAGCGATGTTAATTGGCTTACTCAAAGCTCCAACCTTATACAGCCCAAGAATACATCCTAAAAATGCAGTCAAAAGAAGGAATACGGTATTGAATCAAATGGTAAAATACAATGTTATTTCGAAGGCAATTGGGGATTCGTTGAAACAGGAAAATGTAGTCATTGATTATACGGTAGAACATCCGAATGACGGCATGGCCAATTATTTCAGGGGCGTAGTCAATAACATGCTCAACAAATGGTGCAAAGAAAATGGCTATGACCTTTATTCTGATGGCTTAAAAATTTATACTACCATTGATTCTCGTGTTCAAAAATGGGCAGAACAAGCCGTTGACGAACACATGAAAAGTTTACAGCGTACATTCGACAGACACTGGAAAGGCGAAATTCCATGGAGAGATGAAAAAGGAAACGTCATTGCGAATTTCATTGAAGATTATTTGCCGCGTACGCCAATCTACAAACAACTCAAAAGAGAACATGGCGACAACATTAACCTGATCATGAGGGAATTGAATCGTCCCAAAAAGATGACTTTATTTTCATGGAATGGTGAAAAGGATACGGTGTTAAGTTCAATTGATTCTATCAAATATTATAAGAAATTTTTACACGCCGGATTCATGACCATGGATCCATTTAGTGGTCATATCAAAGCCTGGGTGGGTGGAATTGATTACAAGTATTTCAAATACGACCACGTAAAACAATCCATGCGTCAACCAGGATCAACATTTAAACCATTTATTTATTGCGCGGCGATTGACTCATTTGGTTATTCTCCTTGCGACCAAATAGTGGATGTTAAAAAAGTATACCACTACAAAGAAGTCAGTAAAAAATCAGGAAGAGATACCATCATTGAATGGTCACCAAGAAACAGTGACTGGAAAGTTTCAGGCCAATCGATGTCGTTGCGCAGGGCCATGGCCAAATCTATCAATACCATTTCAGCACAAATTATTCAAATCATTGGGGGAAAAGATTCTCTTTTGGGTGGTGCAAAAACGGTCATTGCCTACGCCAGAAAAATGGGGATTAAAAGTCCACTGGAACCCATTCCTTCTGTAGGATTAGGTTCATGTGATGTAAATTTATTTGAAATGGTAGGCGCTTATGGAACTTACCTGAACAGAGGATTGTATACTGAACCAATTTTCATTACCCGAATTGAAGACAGGAATGGAAACATCATCAAAGAATTTATCCCTGAAAGGCGTCAGGCGATTAGCCAGGAATCAGCCTTTTTAATGGTACACATGTTAAAAGGCGGTTTGGAAGAAATCGGCGGCACCTCTCAAGGATTGTTTCAATACGATTTGTTCAGGGGAAATGAATTCGGCGGTAAAACAGGAACATCCTCCAACAACTCTGATGGCTGGTTTATGGGCATGACCAAAGACTGGATTTCAGGCGCTTGGGTGGGTGCTGACGACAGAAGTATCCACTTCAGAACAGGCGTTTTGGGAGAAGGTGCACGAACAGCCCTTCCAATTTACGGCCGATTTATGGAGAAAATTTATGCTGATAAATCCATAGGCATTACCATGGGAAGATTCCCTCAACCCAAAATCAAAATCACCAAACAATACCAATGTACTTACCGGCCTCCAAAAAATGATTCTACCATGGTCAACATGCTAGACAGCGTATTACTGAACAATACAGATACTTTTGATCCCATTGAAGAAGAAGTACCAGAAGTAAAACCATGACCATAAAGCACTGTTTAAAACAGTAAAACTACTCACTATAAACGTCCGAAAGACTTGCCACTCAATTACTACCATATTTTAGGAATACCTAGTAATGCAAGCCTTTCGGAAATCAAAACGGCCTACAAGCAACTTGCAAAAAAACACCATCCGGATAAAAATGCAGGCAATATCAATGCGGAAGAGCAGTTTAAAATCATCAATGAAGCTTACCAAACGCTTTCCAATCCCGAAAAAAAACACCTTTACGACAACAAACATTACCTGAACCACCAAAATACCGATGAACATCGGTATAAATACCAAACCAGCTATACCACCAATTACCACAGAAACTTTGACTTTGGAAAATACCAACCCAAAGGAAATACCTCAGCATATTCCAAACCCATTACCCCACAAAAAGGGAATATTAAATTTTATATTTTAGCTTTCGTTTTCATTTTCGTGATTGGTTCAATTGGCCTGACGCTAGGTTATTTCATGAACAACTATGCCGCTAAAGAACACTTAAAAGTTGCGAATGATTTTTTAAAAATCAAAGGATACGAGCAGGCTTCCTCGGAATACGAAGCAGCCATTCATTTCAATGACGAATTAAGTGATGCTTATTTTGGAAAAGGAATTGTGATGATGGAAGCAATGCGTGATTATAACAAAGCAATAATTTACTTTAACGCCGCAATTAACCTCTCCGAAACGCCGAACCCTTATTATTTTGAAAAAAGAGCTTTTTGTTTTTACCAAATGGGGAACTTTGACAAAGCAATTTTAGACATGAATATTGCGCTCAAAAACCCCAAATTTCAAACGGGTGAGAATTATTATTTTAGAGGAATGTGTAAAATCAAGTTGGGCATGAAAAAAGAAGCATACCCTGATTTTCAATTGGCTTTAAAACAAAATTTTCAACATGCTGAAGAAAAAATAATACTGCCTTAGGAGTAAATTAAAGTAATTGATAAATAGTTGTTTATCTTCAATATTTTATTGATTTTTACATAAACAAATTTTAAAAAAGTGCGCAGTAAGTAGTTGAATATTTTTACAGGATACACTAAGTATCATTAAAGTTTTAAAATCATACCATAAGTAATACGCTAATTTTAAATATCTTATCATGAAAAAAATTCTGATTGTGGAAGATGACAAAGTAGTTGCGCTCATCAACAAAAGAATGGTGGAAAAAATTGGACACAGGGCCTATTGTTGTGTATCAACAGGAAAAGAGGCTATCCAAACTACGAAAAAAACTAACCCGGATGTTATCTTAATGGACATTCAATTGGAAGGAAAAATGAATGGAATTGAGGCAATGAAAGAAATCAGAAAATTTTCAACTACTCCGGTGATATTTATTTCTGGCAATATTTCCAATGAAATCCACGAAGCAATACAAAAAACAGGAAATGCCACTTTTTTAGCCAAACCTGTTGAAATAATGCAGCTTCAGGAAGCACTCGGAAAATTGGTTTGTAGCGGAGTGTAAACTAAACGCTGACTAGGTTTAAAACTCAAAATGACTTGATGTGTATAAATTTTTCTTGATTTCAATAGTACATTTATCAACTTCATTTTTAAATAATTGATCAATAATTAAATTTATTTGGAACAAGAATGACAATTTGTGGTTCATTAC
>CALPQG020000173.1 GCA_943325655.2 Bifidobacterium breve
ACCGAACGGTACGTACGGTGGTGTGAGAGGACAGATAGGGAACTAATCCCTATCTTCCTACTCGATTATTAAACCTCTTCGTTGATATAAGCTTCTTTCACTGCGGGGATTTCTTCTGCTTTCTTTTCTTTCAAATAGAAGGGGAAAATTTCCATGATCGGAGTAAAGGCCAATTCTGTAATTTCATGATCGTCAGTAGTAGCACCAAATAAGTCGTTTACAGAATCATAAGCATCTCGTAGGTTTTCTGCTGAAGTCAATATGATTTGGTTAGACTTTAATTCTTTGCCTGATTTTTCATCCAATGTGGTCAGGTTAACTTTTGCTTTGTACCATTTATAGGATTCTTCGTTGTGAATCAATTCTGTTACCTTGGCTTTTTTAACCGAGTCCAAATTGAATTCGCCAACAAGTTCGGCCATCTCTTTGTATATTCTTGTCTCAGCTTCAGTAAAACTCACTGCATCAACCAGGTACATTTCACTCACTTTTGCTGTTTTACCGTTTTCTAAAGTTTTTATATAAGAAACTTTACATTCGTACCACGCTGCCATAATGTATATTTTTTAATTGTTTTTGAATTTTTTTAGCCTACAAATATACCATCACAATTTTATAATACTATTGATTTTTGCCTTATTCAAAAATGATTTCTAAGGTTTCATTTTCGTCATCTAAAAGCTTGAAACTTGTACGGTGAAGTGACGTAATGCCGTGTTCTATGATTCCCTTTCGGTGTAATTTAGTTGCGTAGGCGGCATTTGTATCCCAACCATAATACGGATATTGTTGGTGGAGTTGTATCATCAAATCGTCGCGGTATGTTTTTGCCAAAACTGAAGCCGCAGCAATGGCGTAAAATTTTCCATCTCCCTGTATGATACATTCATGAGGGATTTTTTTATATTTTTTAAACCTGTTACCATCTACCAATAATAATTCTGGCGTAATCGGTAATTGGTCAAGTGCCAAATGCATGGCCAAAATGGATGCATTTAAAATGTTGATTTCATCGATTTTAACATTGGATACTTCTGCTATTTTCCAGGCAATGGCTTCTTTTTCAATCACCTCTCTCAATAAATACCTTTGTTTGATGGTTAATTTTTTGGAATCATTGAGTAACTCATGCTGGAAGTCTTTGGGCAATATTACCGCTGCGGCTACTACTGGGCCAGCCAGGCAACCTCTCCCGACTTCATCCAAACCTGCTTCAATTAAATCTTTGGTAAAAGACGATTGTAATCCCATGTTGCCTAATTATTGTTGAATAATTTGTTGGTTGAATTGACTAAAGTGTAGACAATATATTTAATAATGCTTTCAAAATTCCCATGGAATATTTACTCGAAATCTCATTGATGAATTTTGGGAAATCTATATGTGCCTCATTGTTTGCACTGTCAGAAATGGTTCTGATGATGGTGCAAGGAATATCAAATTCATAACACACCTGAGCCACTGCTGCACCTTCCATTTCTACACAAAGTACATGAGGCAATGCCTTTTGTAAAGCCAATTTGTCTTCATGCGAGGCAAAAAACTTGTCTCCACTCGCGATGTTTCCAATATGGATTTTAGGATTTACAATATTAAATGCTGCCAAGGCGCTGATACTTGTTGAAATCGTTTCTAAAAATAGATTTACTGCATTTGCTGCAAGTGAAATGTATTGCTCAGGTGTTTCAAAATAGGTTTTATTCAACAAAGGAATTTCAAATTGTGCCATCAAAGGACGTGCATCCATATCATGTTGGTACAACTGTTTGGCAATCACAATATCGCCAATGGCCAAATCGTCATGAATGGCCCCAGCCACTCCTGTGAAAATCACCTGGTCAACTTTGAATTTCAAAATTAAGGTACTTACAGTTGTCGCCGCCGCTACTTTTCCCCACCTAGAAAATACGATTACCACCGGTTTTCCCCAAAGGATTCCTTCGTAATAGGTACGCTGACCAATAACCTGGGTCGAATTTAAGGTTAAACAAGCTACCAAATCGTTGATTTCTTCGGGCATCGCGCCCATGATTCCAATCATTTTTTAGTGTTGAGTGTTTAGTGTTGAATGTTGAGTAGCTTTAATTATAATGACTTAATAAAATATAGATTTTTTAACTTGTAAACTGATAACTGTAAACTGATAACTTGTAAACTGATAACTGTAAACTGATTACTATAAACTGATTACAACTAAAAACTCAATACTCACAACTCAATACTATTTACATATTGCTCCCACAGCACCAATCGCATTGGCATTGCCAAGTTGGGCTGCTATTTTCCAGTCTTTACAAGCCATTTCCAATTGTTGGAGTTGGTAGTAAGAATTTCCTCTGTTACTCAATGCATTGGCGTCGTTGGGATTGGCTTCAATGATGGTAGTATAATCTGCAATGGAGCCTTTAAGGTCTTTGAGGTAAGCTTTGGTATTTCCCCTGTTTTTTAAGGTTTCAAAATCTGTAGGATTGATTGATATCGCTTTATCAAACAATGCTAGCGCTTCAGGGAATTGCTTTAAGTTGTATTGGCAAAGTCCTGCAGCGCTCAATGCTTCTACATTATTGGGCTCAATTAACAGTACTTTTTCAAAATCTAACAATGCTTTTGAATGTGCATTTAATTTTAACAAACAGGTTCCTCTGTTGAAATAAAGTTTTGGAATATCCTGTTTTAAAGTTGCAGCCTTGTCATAATCCTTCACCGCTTCAGCGTATTGATTGGTTTTAAAGAAAATAACTCCACGGTTGATATAGGCTTCAAAATTTGCTGGATCTAAAGCAATCGCGCTATTGTAATCGTTGAGTGCCGCCGAGTTGTTTTCTTCTTTGCTGTAGGCATCTCCTCGAATGCTGTAAGGAATGGCGACTGCTGGATATTTAGCGATAATGTCTGTAAACAAACTGATACTATTTTTCCAAACGCTTAACCTGTTGAATGAAACAATTCCAAGGATTATGCTGGCAACGAGTAAGGTTATGGTTTTGGTAGAATCGGATTTGAATACATCATTTAAACCCAACCCAATTCCAAAAAACAATCCTAAATAGGGTAAGTAGGTATACCTTTCTGCCACTACGGCATTTCCAAAAGGAACAATTTTGAGTACTAAAGCAATTGAAACAAGGAAAAATAGCAAGGAAAATAGGACGTCTTTTTGAACCGATTTTAGTTTCCAAACCACTACTGCAAGTAAAGGAATAACGATTACGGAGAGGTAATATATGCTGGGTAAAGCATTGTTTATTTTATCGGGATAATAATGAAATGCAGCTTGTTGAAGTGGTAAAATTGTTTTTACCAAATAAAAACCGATGGCATAAGTGAGTAAAAAAAGTCGGTCAAGCAAGTTGAATTTACTGCTCAAATTGTCCGTTAAATTTCCTGTATCGTGAAATAAAAAAGGAATCAATCCAAATACAATACTTACCAATGATAGCATAAGTACCGGCATATAGTCTTTGAAATTAAATTTTTCGGAAGATTTATACCATTGTAGCAATGCCAATATTACCGGTAATGTAATGGCCATTGGCTTTGCCAAACATGAAATGACAAACAATAATAAGGTGTAAATTAGGTATTTATTCTCTTTGGATTCAATGAAATTCAAATAGGTAAACATGGCTGATAAATAGAAAAATGCATACAAAACGTCTTTTCTTTCACTGATCCAGGCAACTGATTCTACGTGCATGGGGTGTAAGGCAAACATGGATGTTACAAACAACACTACCCATTGTTGCTTGGTGATTTTGCTGAATACCGCGAAAACAAGTAAGGTATTTCCTAAATGAAAAAGTAGGTTGGTAAAATGATAACCAAAAGGTTTGAATCCCCAAATGGCATAATCAACGGCAAATGAGGTAATCGTGAGCGGACTGTACATGTTCAGCAAGGTATGCGTGAAAATGTACTTGATGTTTTGAAAAGTTAAGGAGGTAATCGCAGGGTTTTCTGTTACAAAATGGTTGTCGTCCCAACTGTTAATGAATTGGTTTTGAAGTGATGGGAAATAAACAAAAAGGGTTGCTACCAAAATAAAAATCAAAGCAGGAAGCTGCGAATTGCTTTTTGAAATAGGTAGCGGTGTCTGTTTGTTTTTGTTTGCCATCGGTTAAATTGTCACAACGTAAGCATTAGTCCTTTATCTAAAAATCAAATAGGAATACAACCCTTATTCAATTAATATTCAAAAACTTTTCCATGAGCTTTGATGGTTAATTTTTTGCCTTCAAAGTTTTCTACGCGTCCTACAATTTGCGTATCAATGTTAAAAGATTTTCCAATTTGAATCAATGCTTCAGCATATTGTTGGTCAATATATACTTCTAATCGGTGTCCCATATTGAAAACTTTGTACATTTCCTTATAGTCCGTTTTGCTTTCTTCCTGAATCAATTTGAACAAAGGAGGAACATCAAAAAGCCTGTCCTTGATAATATGCACATTGTTGGCGAAGTGTAATATTTTGGTTTGCGCACCTCCGGAACAATGAATCATTCCACCCACAACTTCCCTGAATTCGTTTAAAATAGCATTCACTACAGGTGCATAAGTACGTGTAGGAGAGAGTACTAACTTCCCTGCATTTAAAGGAGAACCTTCCACATGGTCGGTTAGGTTTTTGTTTCCGCTATAGATCAGGTCTGAAGGAATTGCGTTGTCGTAAGTTTCAGGATATTTATTGGCAAATATTTTAGAAAACACATCGTGACGTGCTGAAGTCAAACCATTGCTTCCCATTCCGCCATTGTATTCTTGTTCGTAAGTTGCCTGTCCGTAACTTGAAAAGCCAACAATCACTTGTCCTGGTTTTATTTTTTCATTGGTGATTACGTCAGCGCGTTTCATACGGCAAGTCACGGTGCTGTCTACGATAATTGTTCTTACCAAATCGCCTACGTCTGCAGTTTCTCCTCCAGTGCTATAAATGCCCACACCATTGTCTCTAAGCATTTGCAGTACTTCTTCAGTGCCATTAATAATGGCTGCAATTACTTCTCCTGGAATCAGGTTTTTGTTACGGCCAATGGTGGAAGAAAGCAATATGTTGTCAGTTGCACCAATGCAAAGTAAATCGTCGGTATTCATGACTACCGCATCTTGTGCGATTCCTTTCCATACAGAAATATCTCCGGTTTCTTTCCAGTAAAGGTATGCCAAAGAAGATTTTGTACCCGCTCCGTCAGCATGCATGATATTGCAAAATGCATCGTCTCCACCCAAAATGTCAGGAATCACTTTGCAAAAAGCATTGGGAAAAATACCTTTGTCTATGTTGCTAATGGCATTGTGTACGTCTTCTTTTGAGGCCGAAACCCCACGTTGCATATATCTTTCGTTCATGGTACTGTTTTGGATGGACAAAGCCATTGAAATTAAACTGCAAGATAAATTATTTTAGGGAAATAAGTTTACAGTTTTATGTTTTCTGTTTACAGATTTTAATTAAAAATGGATAGTTTGATGGATATAGATTTGTAAACAAAAAAAACATCCCAATTTTGGGATGCTTTTTGAAAATTCGTAATAAAATGTTGCTTAGTCAATGGTCAATTTTTGAGTAGCAGTGGAGTAGCTAAATTCAATTTTAATGACATAAACTCCAGCAGCAATGGCTGAAAGATTGTAAGTGTTGAGTGCATCGAAACTAGCAACCAAATTGCCATTCAAGTTGTAAATGCATACAGTTTTGATTTTTTGCGGACTAGAGATAGTCAAATAATCATGACATGGAATAGGGTAGATGTTGAATGTCGCCGCTGAAGATTCCTGTATTCCAGTATTTATAAGAACATTTATAGCTTCATTCAATTGTTTTTGTAACAAGTCCAATTGAGATTTTGCTTTGTCAAGTGAGTCCTGGTTGAAGGTATTGAAGTTGGAAATATTGTTAAGAAAAACATTGGCAATAGAATCATTTTTGTGTTGAATGATTGCCAATTGATCCGATAATGCCAGTAATGAATCTTTGTTTAAGTAGTTGTTGGCGATAATGATATTGGTGATTGAATCTTGTTGTTGTTTCAAATTATCCAATTGATTTTTTAAAGCAATAAGAGAATCAGATGAAATGTTTGTTGAGTCAGCAATCAATTTAACAAGCGAGTCCTGGTTGGCTTGAAAGTCATTGATTGTTTGCGTCAATTGCTTTAATG
>CALPQG020000174.1 GCA_943325655.2 Bifidobacterium breve
AAGTTTAGAATTTTATATTAATACTGATTTCATCCATAAACAACAAAAAACTCGCTTCAGCAATGGAGCGAGTTTTTTGTTGTATAGTATAAAAAGAAATAGTCAACACTTACTTCATAAACCCAAACAGCCATAATGGACTTTTGTTTCCTGAGCCATATTCTATATTGTCGGCTACCACAAATGAATTTTCCAAATTGGCAATTTGCTTGAAGCCTTTATTGCTCCCTCCTACTTCTAAGGTATATTTATCATTCACCAAAAAATCTCCTGCTGAAGATGCTTCTACCTTGTGGGCATATTGCAGTTGATTCAAGATAAACGTTTCCCTTAAATTACCAATATCAACGTTTTGTGGTGCAATGGCATAGCTCAAATTAGGATGATGTAAATATACTTTCTCTGGCTTGGTCATTAAGTCATAACTTTTACCTTTTGGCATCAATAGGATTATCAATTTTGCGTCTTGTAAATATTCTAAGTACAGCATAATCGTATTTCTAGACACCTCTATTGCTTGTGACAATTTGGATATATTGGGTTGATACGGTACCGAAATCGCCAACATATACAACAACTTGCGAAGTTTATGAATATACTTAGGCTCCACATTCTTAATAAATGGAATATCTGCTTCCAAAATTAAATTTACAGTATTGAGTAATTTATGACTATAGGTATTCTTATTTTGTAAATAATACGGATAATACCCTTGCTTTAAGTATTCATCAAAATAGGCTAAGGGCTTTAATTTATCAAGAATTTCATTCGCAATTGCCTGATGATTTTCTGTGATTTGCGAAAATGTATAGGACGAAATTTTTTGTTTGGTTTCAATCTCCAAAAATTCTCTAAAACTCAAGCCTTCCAAATTATATTGCACAGCTCTTCTACTCAAATCAGCACTGCCTTTGTAGATATGCAAGATAGATGAACCCGTAAAAACAACGTGCAAATCGGGTATGCTGTCGTATATATTTTTAAGTTCTTGCGACCAATTTTCATACTTATGGATTTCATCAATGAACAAATACTTCCCCCCTTTTTTACTAAAGGTGTTGGCTAAGTCTAATATTGTTCCCATCTCAAAAACCAAATCATCCAATGACACATACAAGCATGCGCTGTCATAGCCAAATTTCTCTTTGATGTACTGCAAAAGTAGTGTTGTCTTTCCAACACCTCTTGCACCTTTAATACAAATTAATTTTTCTGTCCACTCAATGTCATCTATCAAGCCCCGTCTAAACGAAGGAACCAATTTACGCAATTGATTATTAGACTTTTCTACCAATACTTCAAACTTTTCATTTTCCATTTTCTCATCATTTGCCTAGCAAAGGTACGACTTAATTACAAAGCCATCCAAACAAATCTCCACATATTTGCAATGTCGACATTACAAAAATAAGTAAAAATTGCAATGTCGACATTGCAAAAATTACCATATTTTGCAATCTGTACATTACAAAAACAACATCTCATCACACGCCATTCATCCGAATTTTATAACAAACTATTAAAATACCATAACATTTATCTTGCAATAAGTCTACACCTTTGTGAGGTTATAAAACCAACACCACATGAACATCCCTAAGCCTTGCATCACGCCTAATTTAAAAATCAAATCAACAAAGCGCTTGTCAATGATTTCATTAGAACAAAAAAGAGTATTAAAAACACTGGTCAATATCAATGGCAAAGAAAGCATGAAGTCTTTTTTGGCAAAATTTGACATGGAGCTATTCCGTTTAATTTCAAATTTACCCAGCCGAATTTTATAACAAAGGATTGAAATACCATAACATTTACCAAATCGTAATCCTACATCTTTGTAACGTCATTAAACCAAATCCCTATGAGAATTAAGAAAAACATTGCCATTAGTGAATCTGGATTTATTTTTAATCCTGCCGTTGGCGACTCTTATTCTACCAACCCTATTGGTACTGAAATCATTAAAATGCTGAAAGAAAGCAAATCTGTGGCTGAAATCAACAGCTATATCCTTAATACTTACCAAGTAGAAGCCTCTAGTTTTGAAAAAGACTTGTATGATTTCGTGAAAATGCTTGAAAAATATAAACTGACCGAGACCGATGGCCAAGAAGCTTAACATTGCTGTTACTGGCTTGAATGCCATTGATAGTCCAGGTCCTGGAATTCCCGTAATCAGGGCGCTGAAAGACAGTAAGGAATTTGATGTTCGCATCATTGGTTTGTCTTACGAAACCTTAGAACCGGGCATATACATGCACGATTTGGTCGACAAAACCTACCAAATCCCATTGCCTTCCGGAGGGCAGGACATTCTTTTACAAAGACTTGCCTACATCAACGAACAAGAAGACATTGATGTATTGATCCCAAATTTTGATGCAGAACTTTTTAGTTTTATCAAATTAGAAGACTACCTCAAAAAAAGCATGGGCATACACATGTGTTTGCCTACCATTGACCAATACGAACAAAGACATAAGGTAAACCTCAACGAGTTTGGTGACAAGCACGGCATCAAAGTTCCTAAAAGTAAAATGATTTTTAGCACCGCAGAAATCAATGGCTTGATGGATGAGTTTTCTTACCCGATGGTAATCAAAGGAAAATTTTATGAAGCGGCAGTGGCTTACAATTACGAACAAGCCGCGACACATTTCAATAAAATTAGTGCCAAATGGGGCTTACCCATCATTGTGCAAGAATTTGTATATGGTACTGAAGTAAATGTAACCGCCATAGGCGATGGCAAAGGGACCACCATAGGCGCAGTGCCGATGCGTAAACTCTATATCACCGACAAAGGAAAAGCCTGGGCAGGCATAACCCTCGACGATCAAAACTTGATGGACTTAACCACCAATATGATTGGCTCAAGCAAATGGAGAGGTGGATTAGAATTGGAGTTCATGAAAACCAAAGACGATGAATATTACCTCATGGAAATCAATCCAAGGTTCCCCGCATGGGTATATTTAGCGGTGGGTGCAGGGCAAAATCATCCGGAGGCATTGGTAAAAATGGCTTTAGGAGAAGATGTTACCCCGTTTAAAGATTATGAAGTAGGCAAACTCTTTATCCGTTATGCTTACGACATGATTGTAGACTTAAAAGAGTTTGAACAAATTTCTACCCTTGGAGAACTTTAAAATTTTGATTTTCTATTTTCACAATACTCATTCCAAAAAGAAAAACCATGAAAAAGCAATATGAAAGACCAGTAATTAGTCAATTGAACACTGGTGTAATGAATAAATTTGGTACCAAAACAGAGTTTACACCAACGTCTCACATCGACGACAACGCGGTAAAAGACCTTTTAAAAGAATACGGTTCTCCCCTATTTGTAATGTCGGAACGCACCATCAGGTCAACCTACAAACAGGCAGTGAGGGCTTTCAAAACCCGATATCCAAAAGTACAATTTGCTTGGTCGTACAAAACCAATTATATCAACGCCGTATGTAATGTATTTCACCAAGAAGGTTCTTGGGGAGAAGTTGTCTCTCGTTTTGAATATGAAAAAGCATTGAACAATGGTGTTCCAGGCAATAAAATCATTTTTAACGGACCCGATAAAACCGATGACGATTTAATTACCGCCATCAAAAATGAATCCCCCATTCACATTGACCATTTGGATGAATTGTATCGATTGAATGAATTGTCGGAAGAATTAAACATAAGACCACAAGTAGCCATCAGGGTAAATATGGATACTGGTGTCTACCCAATGTGGGACAGGTTTGGTTTCAATTATGAAAATGGACAAGCCTGGGATGCCATCAACAAAATTATGTTGGCCGATAAAATGGATTTGAGAGGTTTGCATTGTCATATCGGTACCTTCATGTTGGCACCAAGTGCTTATGGCATTGCCGCAGGGAAAATGTCTGATTTAGCCATCGGTATCAAACAAAAATACAACAAAGACATCCAGTACATCGACATGGGTGGAGGTTTTGCCACCAAAAACACCTTAAAAGGATCATACCTTCCTGGCGCAGACATTTGTCCTTCGTTTGATGATTACGCGGAAGTCATCAGTACTGCCATCTTAAATGCAGGATTCAAAGAAAACGAATTGCCTTTGTTAATTTTGGAAACAGGAAGAGCAATGGTTGACGATGCAGGTTCACTTTTAGGAACCGTAATTTCAAACAAACGTTTGTCTGACGGCCGTAGAGCCACCATTCTTGACTTCGGCGTAAACGTCTTATTCACAGCATTCTGGTACGACCATAAAATTAGTCCGGCACAAGACTTTAGCCATTATACTGAAAATACCGTACTTTACGGACCACTTTGTATGAACATAGATGTGGTGAGGGAAAACATTACGCTTCCTCCTATGAAACGCGACGACCAAGTCGTGGTTCACCGCGTTGGCGCTTACAACATCACCCAATCTATGCAGTTCATTTCTCTTCGTCCCGCCATTGTGATGATTGACATGGAAGGCAAAGCACACATCATCAAACAAAGAGAAAACAGAGAAACCATAGAAATGAACGAAGTACTTCCGGAATATTTGAAGGCGTTTAAACTTTAGTTGTCAAGTTTTCGGTTATCGAGTTTACCAATAAACTCGATAACCGAAAACTGATAATTCGACAACTCGACAACTTGAAAACTTGATAACTTGAAAACTCGATAACTTGACTTACCCCCATCTCACATACTATTTAAAAACCCAATTAGACGGACTCAGAAGCAGTTATACGCAAGTATTCTTTTCTGACAGCATTTGGTTTTCTTTGATCGTATTTTTATCTACGTTCACAGATCCTTATGCCGGTGCAGCAGGATTAATAGCGGTAATCATTACCAATATCATGGCAAGCTGGTTGGGCCTCCATGAAAGCATGATTAAAAACGGCTCTTATAGTTACAATAGCTTGATGGTGGGTTTGGTATTGGGTGTTAATTTTCAATTTAGTGCCGTATTTATATTGATATTGGCATTAGGCTCCTTTTTATGTTTGGTCATCACCTCCTGGTTGGGGATTATTTTATACAAATACAAAGTACCGTATTTGAGTTTACCTTTTTTAATTACCATCTGGATCATGTTGTTGGCTACTCGAAATTATGAAAACCTACAACTAAGCGAAAGAGGTATTTACACCATCAATGAAATGTATAGTTCAGGTGGAAACTTTTACCTCTACCTGTACGACAAATTAAACAGCTTTAAGATTCCATTGTTTTGGGAAGTGTACTTCAAGTCATTGGGCGCCATTATCTTTCAATACAATATTGTAGCAGGTTTCTTAATTGCCATTGGTTTATTGATATATTCTAGGATATCCTTTTCACTGTCATTGTTAGGCTATACCACAGGTTTTTTATTTTACAATTTTGTGGATGGGAGTTTTAATGAATTGATATACGGATACATTGGATTCAATTTCATCTTGTTGGCCATTGCCATTGGAGGATTCTTTTTGATACCCTCCTTAAAATCGTACCTATTGGTAATCATTTGTACCCCCTTAACCGCCATATTGATCAGTGCCGTGAGTAATTTGTTTTTACCCATGCAATTACCCATTTATTCCCTTCCTTTTAATATTGTAGCGATATTGCTATTGTTCATTTTAAGTCATCGTTATACCTACAAAAAACCAGAACTGGTAAGCCATCAACTGCTTTCGCCAGAGAAAAATTTATACGCCCACACCAACAGGTTAGAGCGATTTAAACACGACACCTATTACCATATTTCTTTGCCTTTTTGGGGCGAATGGACCGTTTCCCAAGGCTATGAAGGTAACATTACGCACAAAGCAGAATGGAAATATGCCCTCGACTTTGTGGTGACCGACGAAAATCAGCGCAGCTACCAAATGCCAGGAACAGATGTCGCACACTTTTTTTGTTATAATTTGCCAGTTACAGCCCCTGCTGCAGGTTGGGTATACGACATCAAAGACGAGATTGAAGACAATGCCATTGGAGATGTAAACCTAAAAGAAAACTGGGGCAATACCATTATCATCAAACACGCAGAAGATTTATATTCCAAATTAAGCCATATCAAAGCCGAAACCTTTAAAGTAAAAATTGGGGATTATGTGCACAAAGGGGAATTGCTTGCCAATTGTGGCAGTTCGGGACGATCGCCAGAACCACACTTGCATTTTCAATTGCAAA
>CALPQG020000175.1 GCA_943325655.2 Bifidobacterium breve
GACAACTCGACAACTCGACAACTCGACAACTCGACAACTCGACAACTCGACAACTCGACAACTCGACAACTCGACAACTCGACAACTCGACAACTCGACAACTCGACAACTATTCATGAAACCAATAAATCGGTTCCAAGTCTGTTATTTCGTCCATTAATATATTGAGGTCTTTAATTTTTCCGGTTTTAAGGTCATATACCCAACCATGAATATTGAGATGACTATTTTTCCATGCTTTTTGTACCGTTGCTGTTTTTGCAAGATTGTACACTTGTTCCATTACATTTAATTCGACCAAGCGGTCTACCTTTTTTTGATTGTCAATGATGGTATCAAGCTCAATTTTATGTTTGATGTAAACGTCTTTGATATTGCATAACCAGTGATCAACCAAGCCATTTTGTTTTGTATCCATCGCTGCCATAACGCCTCCGCAGTCATAGTGTCCGCAAACAATAATGTGCTTAACCTTTAGAACATCTACTGCATATTGTAATACACTCATTAAGTTTAGGTCAGTGTTTATTACCATGTTCGCAATGTTTCTTTGTTCAAAAATCATCCCTTTTTCTGTTTTTGTAATTTCAGAAGGAGGAACACGACTGTCGGAGCAGCCAATCCACATAAATTCAGGCGTTTGCCCTTTGGAATGGTTGATGAAATATTCAGGGTCAATAGACAGTTTTTCACTTACCCATTCAGCATTATTGGACAATAATTTTTTGTATGATTCTTCTAAATTTCCTAACATGGTGATTCGTAATTTTGAGCTATTGGTGGAATATTTCTTTGATGTTCCTGCGAATGTTTTGCGCAATGTCATGCATGGGTAAATCATTCGAATCTCCATTAAATGGGTCTTCTATTTCTTCAGCGATCATTTCAATACTTACCAAAACATAAAAAATAAAGATGGTTAACGGTACAATGGCATATCCAAAATCCTGACTAAAAAATAGAGGAATGGTCATGATGTATACGAAAATAAATTTTTTGATGAATATGCTGTAGGAATAGGGTATGGGTGATTTTTTTATGCGTTCGCAGGCTCCAATGATTTCTGTAAAACTACTCAATTCATATTTAAGGAATAATATGTCGTTGGGAGTTAATCGTTTTTTATCCACCAAAGAAGTTATGAAATTCATGAGTTGTAATGCCACCGCATTGGGTTTGTGTTCGGCTTGTAGTACCTCATTGATTGGATAAGCTTCATGGTCTTTTAAAACAAAGTATTTGTGCTTTTCTGACAAATGTTCCACTAAAGCAAGGGCATAATTTCCTATAATTATTCTAGCCTGTTCTTTATGGAGGGAATCATTTTTTAACATAGCGGTTAGTTTTATGGCCAGATTTCTAGAATTGTTTAACAATGAACCTAAAAGTTTTCTCCCTTCCCACCAACGCTCATAAGCCGTATTGGTTCTGAAAACCAATAACATTGAAATTACAAATCCAAGTAAAGAATGTACCGTTCCGCTACTTTTAATGTGAAAATAATTGGTTTCAATATAGACAACTATTGTGGCGTAAATGCCCACACAAATCATTAATGGCATTAATTTCCGGAAAGTGTCGCTTTTATGAAATTTAAATATTAAAGAAAACCAATCTTTAGGATTGTACTCTACCATAATCTTACTTGTTTTTCTAAATAGAAATACCTTTCACGACTATCTCATGAAAGGTATTTATACACACACATACTATAATTTAAACTAAATCTTTACCTATTTGTTTTGCCAATACTATTATGCTTCTTCCTCAATGTATACTTCAACTTTGATAACAGAGCTGTCAACTTTTACCCTGTCACGGATAATTTTTTCGATTTCGTCTAACATTTCAGGATTGTCCTGTAACAGTTGTTTCACAGAATCACGTCCTTGACCAAGTTTGGTGTCTTTGTATGAAAACCATGAGCCCGATTTTTTAACGATTTCCATGTCAACTGCTAAGTCAAGTACTTCTCCTGATTTAGAAATACCTTCTCCGTACATGATGTCGAATTCTACTACTTTAAATGGTGGAGCTACTTTGTTTTTAACCACTTTCACCCTAGTTCTGTTTCCTAGAATGTTGTCAGCACTTTCTTTGATTTGACCAATTCTACGAATATCTAACCTTACAGAAGCATAAAATTTAAGTGCATTACCTCCAGTAGTGGTTTCTGGACTGCCGAACATTACGCCAATTTTATCACGCAACTGGTTGATAAAAATACAACAACAACCTGTTCTGTTAATGACACCTGTTAGTTTTCTCAAAGCTTGAGACATTAAACGAGCTTGTAAACCCATTTTGCTGTCACCCATTTCGCCTTCAATTTCAGCTTTGGGAACCAATGCCGCCACCGAGTCAATTACGATGATGTCAATTGCACCAGAACGGATTAAATGTTCTGCAATTTCTAAGGCTTGTTCGCCGTTATCAGGTTGCGCAATCAATAAGTTCTCTGTATCGATTCCTAGTTTTTCTGCATACGATTTGTCAAAAGCATGTTCTGCATCAATAAATGCGGCAATCCCTCCAGCTTTTTGCGCTTCAGCGATGCAATGCATGGTTAAGGTTGTTTTACCTGATGATTCCGGTCCGTAAACTTCAATAATTCTACCTCGAGGAATTCCTCCAATACCAAGGGCAATATCCAAACCTAACGAACCTGTAGATATGGCTGGTACGTCCATTACTTTTTCATCGCTTAGTTTCATTACGGTGCCTTTTCCGTAAGCTTTGTCTAGTTTTTCAATCGTTAATTGAAGTGCTTTTAATTTTTCTGCGTTTGACATTTGGTATGGATTAAAAATTTTATGTTTGAATCTTTTTTCTATTACAAGAATACAAATAAACTGCAAAACTCACAAAGGTGGATATCGTATTTATTTGTATTTACCTACTGTTAAATTTGACATTTTTTTTTACTTAAAGCAAATGTAAATGGATTTAAATTAAGGTCAAAGTATTTGATAATATATTTTACATTTAATGTTAATTATATTATCAGTTGATTCTTGCGATTTTATTTGTTTTAAAAATGATTCAATTCCCTTTTTTTTTAAGAATGAAAAGTGACTGATTCTGATAGAATCATTTTTTATGAATTGTCCTTCAGTTCGTATGTACATCCGATGATGAGTAAGATGAATGGAATCAATGGAATTGTTGTATAAATGACGATTCAATTTTGAAAACTTTCTACACTTTGGTACTACTTTACATTAACAAAATGATTTCAATAAAATAATAGGGATTTTTCGGGTTGGAGAATTATATTTGGAGAATTATAGGATCTGTAGATCATATTTTACAAAATCAAAATACAGAAATACTCAAATGGGAAAAGTTCTTATCATTGGTGCTGGTGGCGTAGGTACCGTTGTAACCTTCAAATGTGCTGAAAATACAGCTGTGTTTTCAGAGATATTATTGGCAAGCAGAACCAAATCAAAATGTGATGCGATTGCAAAAGCCATTGGTGGCGACAGGGTGAAAACAGCACAAGTCGATGCCGACAATGTGCCTGAATTGGTAGCATTGATCAATTCATTCAAACCTGATTTGGTCATTAATGTGGCATTGCCTTACCAGGATTTACATATCATGGATGCTTGTTTGGAAACCAATGTTTCTTACCTCGATACGGCCAATTATGAACCTCTTGACGAAGCGAAATTTCAGTATTCCTGGCAATGGGATTACCAGGAACGTTTCAAAGCCAAAGGCTTAACTGCAATTTTAGGTTGTGGCTTTGATCCTGGGGTGACCAATATTTTTACGGCTTATGCGGCCAAGCATCATTTTGATGAAATTCACCAATTAGACATTATTGATTGTAATGCAGGTGATCATGGAAAAGCATTTGCCACCAATTTTAATCCTGAAATCAACATCAGAGAAGTAACACAAAAGGGGAAATATTGGGAAAATGGACAGTGGATTGAAACGGCTCCACATGAAATTCATAGACCAATCAACTATCCTGAAATAGGTCCTAAAGAATCGTATGTCATTTACCATGAAGAATTAGAATCTTTGGTGAAAAATTTCCCAACCCTAAAAAGAGCCAGGTTCTGGATGACTTTTGGTCAGGAATATTTAACCCATTTAAGGGTAATTCAAAATATTGGCATGGCAGGCATTATTCCTATCCATTACAATGGGGTTGAAATCGTCCCTATTCAATTCTTAAAAGCGGTATTGCCAAACCCAGGCGATTTGGGCGAAAACTATACTGGCTGGACTTCCATTGGTTGTCGTATCAAAGGAATTAAAGACGGTAAAGAAGCTACGTATTATGTGTACAACAACTGTAGTCATGAAGTGGCTTACAAAGAAACGGGTACTCAAGGTGTAAGTTATACGACAGGTGTACCGACCATGATTGGTGCGGCGATGTTCTTAACTGGCCAATGGAAAGGCGCAGGCGTATTCAACGTAGAAGAATTTAACCCTGATCCATTCATGGAAGAATTGAATAAATGGGGATTGCCTTGGCATGAATTGCATAATATTGACTTAGAACTTTAGGTAGTGTTGAGTTGTGAATGTTGAGTTTTTAGTGTTTAAAAATTAATCATATCACCTTACCTTGGTTCATGTTTTTCATGAATCTAACATCCCCTTTTCAATCAATGAAAAGGGGATTTTTTAAAACTAACAACTGGAACCTTTACTCAACATTAAAAACTCAACACCCAACACTAACAAAAATGATCAACTATTCCCAAGTTCCCAACCCAGCATACGTGGTAGATGAAGCTTTACTTCGTAGCAATTTAGCCCTGATAAAATCGGTTAAAGACCAGGCTGGAATTGATATTATTGTGGCTTTTAAAGGCTTTTCTATGTGGGGAACATTTCCTATTGTGCGTGAGTATGTGCATGGCGCTACAGCCAGTTCTCTTTGGGAAGCACGTTTGTGTTTTGAAGAAATGAAAACCCTCGCCCACACCTATTCTCCTGCGTATGTAGACGAAGAATTTGACGAATTGATGGAATTCAGCAGTTACATTACCTTTAATTCTTTGACCCAATTGAATCATTTTTTACCTAAAATTAATAATTTCAAAAGAAAAATCTCCGTTGGCATCCGCGTGAATCCTGAGTTTTCGGATGTGGAGACAGATTTGTATAATCCTTGTGCGCCGGGTTCGAGGTTGGGAACTACCGCGGACAAAATTGGCGCGACTTTACCAGAAGGAGTGGAGGGATTACATTTTCATACCTTGTGTGAATCAAGTTCATTTGATTTGGAAAATACGCTTAAGGCTTTCGAAGAAAAATTTGCTCATTTATTACCTCATGTAAAATGGGTAAATATGGGTGGTGGGCATTTGATGACTAAAAAAGGATATGACACCGCTCACTTGGTACAATTATTAAAAGCGTTTAAAGAAAAACACAAGGTAGAAGTAATCTTAGAACCAGGGTCGGCCTTCGCTTGGCAAACCGGAGATTTGGTGGCGAAAGTAGTGGATATAGTCGAGAACAAAGGCATTACAACTTTGATTGCCAACATCTCCTTTACAGGTCACATGCCCGATTGTTTAGAAATGCCTTATAAACCCAAAGTGGTAGGCGCCACAGATCCTATCCCAGGAAAGCCTACCTATAGAATTGGAGGAAACTCTTGCCTGAGTGGCGACTATATGGGCGATTGGAGTTTTGAGAAGGAGGTTCACATAGGCGATTTGTTGGTATTCGAAGACATGATTCATTATACCATGGTCAAAACCACCACTTTCAATGGGGTAAACCATCCGTCCATAGGCATTTGGAACGACGAAAAAGGCTTTACACTATTTAAGAAATTTGGCTATGAAGATTACAAAGGAAGGTTGTCGTAGAGGAGTGAATGGTCAATTTTGAAATTCTAAATTGTATGTTTAAATTGATACCAAATACATTTTTAATATAGACCGTTTGTGTCAACTTTAATTTTATAATTCAGTAAATTTTATTTAGGATTAGGGGCGATTTTTTTAAATTAAATTGAAAAAAAATTTAGGTGATTTTTATAAAGATATAAATTTTCAATAGGAGCTTATTTACAATGTGTTATGAAATAAATATTAGGGCGTTTCCGCCGCGGCGGATTGCGTGTTCGGCACTCGTCCCGATTTTTTCGGGAAGCTCAAACTCCCGAAGC
>CALPQG020000176.1 GCA_943325655.2 Bifidobacterium breve
CCCGAGAATATCGGGATTGTTTGAGCTTCCCGAAAAAATCGGGACGAGTGCCGAACACGCGATGCGCCGCGGCGGAAACGCCCTAATATTTATTTCATAACACATTGTAAATAAGCTCCTATTGAAAATTTATATCTTTATAAAATCACCTAAAAAAATTTCAATTTAATTTAAAAAAATCCTCCTAATCCTAAATAAAATTTACTGAATTATAAAAATAAAGTTGACACAAACGGTCTATATTAAAAATGTATTTGGTATAAATTATCCCAATTCGCCTGAAGCAGGGTGCAACGGTGTAGGTGAAATTAGGTGTCAAATAAATGATTTAAAGAGTGTATATTGTGTCATTCTTGGTATTTAAATTAAATATGAAAAATCACAAGCAGTCAAAATGGTCTCGTTTTTGGAAAATTATAGGACCTGGCTTGGTCACCGGAGCAAGTGATGACGATCCTTCAGGTATTGCCACTTATTCTCAGGCTGGCGCAGCTTATGGCTTGTCTACACTTTGGACGGCTATTGTTGCTTTTCCCTTGATGGCAGCGATACAACACATGTGTGCACGAATTGGGCTGGTAACTGCTCAAGGACTCACCGGAACCCTTAAAAAACATTATCCAAGACCTGTTTTGTATTTGATGTTGTTGTTCAGTTTTCCTGCTATTGTCATGAATATCGGAGCTGATATTGCTGGAATGGGTGCCGTTGGCAATTTGCTTTTCCCTGCCATTGATGCTTCCTTCTTCAGTGTGTTTTTTACGATTTTACTTTTGGGCTTAATCATTTATTTGCCTTACTTAAAAATCGCTGCTATTCTCAAATACCTTTGTATTGTGATGTTGGTGTATTTTGTGGTGCCATTTTTATACCACCAGGATTTTAAAGAAATAGTAAAAGCCACCTTTATTCCTACCATTCAATTCGACAAAGAATTTCTTGCCATTTTGGTGGGGATACTTGGAACGACCATTTCTCCTTACCTGTTTTTTTGGCAAGCTTCTGTAGAAGTGGAGGAAATGAAACATAAGAAAAAATATTTGGTAGTCAATAAAAAAATCATTTCTGAAATGAAGCAGGATGTTGATTTTGGGATGACTTTTTCTGGACTGGTCATGTATTTTATCATTCTTACCACGGGTACTGTTTTATTCAAAGGTGGTATTCATCAAATTGACACCGTGGAACAGGCCGCTTTGGCCTTAAAACCTTTGGCTGGAGAAATGGCTTATTTGCTTTTTGCAGTAGGCGTTATCGGAACCGGTCTCATTGCTGTACCTGTTTTGAGTGGTTCTTTGTCGTATATTTTTACGGAAACCTTTGGTTGGGAGCAGGGACTTGATAAAAAGTTTCATGAAGCCAAGGGTTTTTATGTCATTATCGGAATTTCCTTACTCCTTGGATTGTCAATGAATTATATTGGCATTTCTCCCATACAATCCCTGATTTATACGGCTATTTTGTACGGACTTACGGCTCCTGTTTTGATAGCCATTATCCTTCATATTTCAAACAATAAAAAAATAATGGGGGAGAATGTCAACAGTCTTATGGCTAATGTTTTAGGAGGATTGGCATTTCTAATAATGACTGTTGCCGCTGGTATGTTAATCTATTTTCAATGGCTAGGGTAATAAGCACCAATACTTCTCTAAATCAGGTACCACAATAGGTTTTGTAAAGTCCTTCGTCACCTAAAAATGGTGTTTGGTATTTAGGGGCTATCACCGAATAGTCATAAGGTGTTGCGAGTATGGCCAACAAGTCTTTCACTGCGGTCAATTCATTATTCTCCTGTGCTTGACTTAAGGCCGATTCTACCAAATGATTTCTTGGAATAAAAGCAGGATTTGATTTTTGCAGGAGGATTTTTGAGGCCAAAGGCAATTCTATTTCTGCCTTAATTCTTGTTTTCCATGCCTTTAACCAGGTTAAAAAAGGTGCTTCTTGGTAAATAGAAGCGGTATTAAAGTTAGGAACACTCAATTCAATAAAGGTATTGGTGTAATCGGCTTTGTTGGCAAACATCCAAGCCAATAAGTTTGAGATTAAGTTTTCATCGTCTTTATTCACCTCCAATATGCCCAATTTTTGCCCCATCATCTGCAACCACTTGGATTCAAAACTGCTTTGGAATTTCCGTAAAACTTGGTTTGCTTTTTCAATCGCCAGGGTTGGATTTTCATCGAATAATGGCAATAAAGATTCTGCAAAACGGGTTAAATTCCATACGGCAATTTTCGGCTGATTGGCAAATGCATACCTTCCTTGATGGTCAATTGAACTAAATACCGTGTCGGGGTTGTAGGAATTCATAAATGCACATGGGCCATAATCTATGGTTTCGCAGGCAATACTCATGTTGTCGGTATTCATTACCCCATGAATAAAACCCACCCGAAGCCAATTTACGATGAGGTCAATTTGTTGTTCGAGTACCTGATCCAACAAGGCTAATGCAGGTTCTTTTTGGTCTAGCAATGCAGGGTAATGCCTTTTGATGGTATAATCTGTAAACTGTTTTAAGGTTGCTTTGGATTGAAAGTTACTGACGTATTCAAACGTTCCTACCCTAATATGACTTGCAGCAATCCTCGTCAATACTGCCCCTGGAACAAAGGATTCTCTATAAATTTGTTCTCCTGTGCTTACTACCGCCAAACTTCTTGTGGTCGGAATGTTTAAAAAGTGCATGGCTTCACTGATGATATATTCTCTCAACATCGCACTTGTTGATGCTTTCCCATCTCCTCTGCGAGAATAAGGGGTGCTACCTGCACCTTTTAATTGTATGTCAAATCGTTGTCCATTTGAAGAAATATGTTCCCCCAATAAGATTGCCCTTCCATCACCCAGCATATTGAAATGACCAAATTGGTGACCCGCATAAGCTTGTGCAATGGGTTGAGATTCAGGAAGTATTTCGTTTCCGGCCAAAACATTTTCCAGTTTTATTTTTTCAAGTTGCTCTTCTTCCAATCCTAATTCCTTTGCCAAAGGAGTATTGAAAATAATCACTTGAGGATTACCCACTACAGTAGGATTTACCAGGGAAAATAGTTCTGGTGCTAACTGTAAGTATGAATTGTCAAAACGAAAAGGCATGAGTCATTTATTTAAGCATCAAGTGACATGTAATCGTAGCTAATTACAACGATACCGTCCATTTTTGTAATGGATGTGTTTGAATTTACACCGTTGGCAGTTTTATTCAAATATTGATTTTCTTACTTGATCGGAAATACCGGGTTGGCATTTCCAAAAATGATAGACACTTTTTCATTGTCTTTGATGAGTTCCACCTTCTCTTTTTCAATTTCAAGTTGACGCAGGTGCAGGTATTCTGCAACGGACATTCCCATTTGATTTTTATACGCCTGATCGGCAATGGCTTTGTTGATTTCTGCTTGTTTTCTAGCCAACTCTGCATTTGCCCTCGCCGATTGGGTCAAAATACTTTGGTTTTGAGCGGCTGTATTTTTGGTTTCGGTAAGTACTTGTTCAGGTGGAGTAATGGCTCCAATGGATACCTGAAGCAGGTCAACCGGTAAATTCAATGCTTTGGCATAAGCGGCAATGTCTTTGAAAATGTCTTTTTCCAATTGGGCCGAAATTTCCCTTTTACTTGCCAGGTCAAACATTTTGAAGGCACTTGCTTTGTCCCTCACCATGGTCCTGAATGATGCCTGAAGAGAATGTGAGTACCATTCGGCGCCAAATTTCTTGTACAGTTCAGGCGTTTTTCCTTGTTTGATTTGCGCTTTTAAATACACGCTAAACGACACCGGTGTGTTGTCAGAAGGAATCATATTTGCAAAATCTTCTGTGATGGTTATAGGGGTAATGGGAAATTCTTTGTGGTCCGTAGTAATCGCTACCCAGGTCGCTCCAGTAGAAACGGGCGTTTCGTCAACCCCTCCATGTCCGAAAAATAAGGGTTTGTACACCAAAACGCTTTCTTCTCCCGGATCAGGTTGTACACGGTAACAACAAGTTAAACTGATTGCTAAAATAACGAAAAGGGTGATGGCGCTTGCTTTTTTCATAATTCAAAATATTAATTCATAGCATAAAAATATTAACCGTTTGTAGATTTATTGTTGTTCAAGCAGCTTTAGAATGCTTTTAGGCTTGTCTACTTTTTGGGTAATAGTTTCTTCAAAATGAGTAAGTTGATAAATTTCTTTTGGTTTTTCGAATTTAGTCAATCTTAAGTTGATTTCACTTGTCAGTTGTTTTATTTTTTTATGATCGATGTCAGTTACACTTTCAATTAATAAATTGACACTGCTGCCTAAAGTAGCATGAGGCAATCCAAATACAAAAAATCGGTTTTGGATGCCTAATTGATCAAATATTGAAGCTAGTTTTTCTTCCACTTGAGCTGGAATAATTTTTACGCCACCTGAATTAATTATATCGTCTGCCCTGCCCAGCCATTTGAACGAAGTAGGAGAAATGAGTTCAATGATATCGTTGCTGATTACTTCCTGGTTACCACTTACTTCATGGTTTATTTTCAAACAATCTCTGTCATCGGTGCTGATGGTAATGCCGTTTAAAGTATTGAAATATTCGCTTCTTGCTTTGCCATTCACCCGCCTTAAGGCAATGTGAGAAACCGTTTCACTCATGCCATAAGTATGAAAAACGGGAGCCGTGATGTTTTGTAATGCTTTTTCTAAACCCATACTTATCGGAGCGCCACCAATAATGATGGCTTTGGCTGCATTTAGAATAGCTATTTTTTCAGGGCTTTGTGTTAAAATGGTTTCAATTTGCAGTGGCACAAAAGACAAAAAATCAAAGGTATTGTTCTCAATGTTTAATAATGGATTTGAACTTGGTTCTGTGAAATACATGTTCAATTTCCCTTCCATTCCCCTCACCAACATCATTTTACCTGCGATGTATTCGCAATTCAAATTGATGAGCATGCTGTCGCCTTCTTTTAATTGCAATGCTTTTAAAGTCAATAAAGCACTGCATTGCATTTGTTTCCTGGATATTTGTACCGACTTGGGCGTGCCGGTACTTCCAGAAGTCATGATTTCAAATGTTTGTTTTTCAGATGCCCAGTCCTGCAACCAATGCATGGCTTGTTGCTCCTCAGGGTTTTGGGCGATATGGTTTGGGTGGATGGTGGTCATATATAAAGTGGTCAAATCTAATTAGATTGGACCACTTTTAGGTGATACGCCTTCGGATTTGTAAATGCACGCAAGCCTGCATGTGAAAGTGTTGCGCCTATGCCTGAACTTTTCCTACCACTCCAGGGAAGTGCCGCACTTACGCGGTCACAACAATTCCAATAGGCGGTTCCGGTTGGTAATTGTGCCAATATTTTATTGGCCCTTTCTTTGGAGGTTGCATACACCGCTGCCGTTAATCCAAAATCAGTATCTTGCATCAGTGCCAATGCTTCTTCGTCGCTGCTCACTTTCATTATACCGATAACGGGACCAAAACTTTCATCCTTCATGATGCTCATGTCATGGTTGACATTTACCAAAACGGTAGGCGCATAAAAATATCCTTTCCTAGCAACTCGATTTCCTCCAGTCAATACTGTTGCACCTTTTTGTTGGGCCTCTTTCACCTGCTGGTCAATAAAATCAAGTTGGGCTTTGCGTGTGATGGCGCCAATATAAGTGCCTTCTTCGGTTGGAGTAGCCAGTTTGTAGGTTTTTACTTCTTTCACAAATTCACGTACAAACTGGTCGTAAATTTTTTCATGTACATAAATTCTTTCCACCCCACAGCAACTTTGACCGTTATTATAAAAGGCACCATCTGCTGTTCCTGCAGCTACATTGGCAATGTCAATAATGTCATCAGCAATATATACAGGGTCTTTTCCTCCCAATTCCAATTGGCAAGGCACCATTTTGGTAGCCACTTTTTCGTAAATGTATTTGCCTGTCTTGCTCGAACCTGTAAAGTAATACCCTTGAAATGTCATCCCTAAAAGGGTTTCGCCGACTTCTTTGGAACCTATTGCCACTTGAAAAACATTGTCAGGAACGCCAGCTTGTTTCAATAATTTTTCAATCTGTAATCCCGTCAAGGAAGCAAATTCTGAAGGTTTGTACA
>CALPQG020000177.1 GCA_943325655.2 Bifidobacterium breve
ATTACCACCAGGGTTTCCAACAGTAAATCCTCCTCAAGCTGGTTGGGAAATGGAAAATCTGGATCCAACTGGGGTAGGACAAGGCGGAGGTAAAGTGACACCTGTTGTAACTGCTGTAACTTCTTCGAGTACACCTGTAGTAACTTCTAATGGCGAAAGTGGTGGTAGTTCTGGGGGGACTTCTAGCGGTGTCGCTACTAATTCTGGTGGAGGAGCAAATAATGGTGGTGGAAACGGCATCTCTCCGAGTGGTGGAAATCAAGGAGGAGGAAGTGGTTATTCTCAAAACGATGCTACAAAAATTTTCATTGCTATAGTTGTGGGAGAATCAAGTAATAATAAAAATGAAGCCGCTGGAATAGGGAGTGTTATGATAAATAGGTTAAACTACAAGAAAAGTACAGTTTCAGATGGTTTTGTTAAAAAGATTGGTGGTGCGGGACAATATGATGCTATAGGAGGAAAAGCATATTTAACAATTATCAATAGCACTTGGGAAAATATTCTTAGCTCATCAAACCCATATGCAAGAAGGATTGCAGGAGCAATAATGTCGTTAAACGGGATAGATTATTCAAACGGTGCATATTTTTGGAATGCATCATCTCCACAAACAGGATTTAATTGGAATATGTCGAATAATGGTACGTTTTCAATTACTACTACAATTGGGCAAACGACTTTTTTTAAATACTCTAGCCCTACAAAAAGATGGCCATAAATCAAATCAAAATAATTTTTCTATTGTTTTTTTTATATTCTAACGCTATTTCGCAAACGTTAGAATATAAAAAAATAACTTATAAATCTTTAGAAGGTAAAAATCAATTGCTTACAATTAAATTTGATGATGTAAACGAAAAAATGAACTTGTTATTAGGTAATAAAGATTCATTTTCTATTCATGGCTATAGGGATTTATTAGAAAATATTAAAGTTTTTAATAATAGATTTATTGTGATTCAATATAAAACGAAAGGTGGCAGTGGAATTAAAACAGGAAATACTGTCATTGTCTGTTCAAGCAAAAATAAACTCTACAAATCTATGAATATCATCTCATTAAATAATTATGAATTCAATAATAGCTATAGTGCTGAAGTTGAGTCATCAGATTCGTTAATTGAACAAGGTTTATTTAAAATAGATTTAAATTCAATTACATCTGATAAAAAATATAAGTATAAATTAATGGCAACTCAATTTATTGAAGTGAAATCCAAAATTGATTCTACAAAAAATAAAAAAACAATTGATACTATAACTTTGTTTTTTGATAAAAAAAACAAAGTTTTTTTTAATAATTATAAAACATTAATTGGGGATTATATTTTTAATGAACATTCTAAAGCAAAACAATATAACGGTGAAAAGTTCCCCGCAATAATTTTATCAAATGAAAATTATTTGCATGTTAGAAATAACTGGTATTTTGAGTATAAAAAAAATCATTTAATCAAGATGGAATAATATCAAGTGTTTTGCACCAGTTGAAACTTCTGTGCGCTGGTGCACGTCTGAACGCAGTGTTGACATGTATCAAGGAAAATTATGTCTGAATTAGGATGAAAGGATTATCTGATACGGAAAACAATCCTAAAATCATCTAATCCTAAGAATCTTAATTCAGACAATATCAACATTTGGTCCACGTCGAAGCCGTGAACCAGCGGACACAAGGCCAATATTTGACGTGTGCCAACGGGGTATTAAGTGTTATATCCAAATAGCTAGCAATGTTGGCAAATCGATACATTGATCAATGTTGCAAATAACATTTTGATATTCAACTAATTCATATTTATATAATTTTATTTTTTAAAAATCAAACGATGATGGTAAGAAAACAAACACTTCTTTCTGTAACTTCTTCCAGTACACCTGTAACAACTTCTAATGGTGAAAGTGGTGGCAGTAATGGAGGAACGGCTTCTAGCGGTGTCGCTACTAATTCTGGTGAAGGAACAAGTAATGGAGGCGGAAATGGTATTTCTCCGAGTGGTGGTGGGAATCAAGGAGGAGGAGGAGGAAATGTTCCAAATACTTTTGAAGGAGTTCGCGTTATAAACAGTACAATAGGTAATTTGCCTGATGGGGCAGCATTTACAATTCCTCAAAGAGGTATTTATTTAAATAAAGATTATTGGAATAATAGCACAGCAGCTAAGACAAGAGATTTATTAAGACATGAATTTGGACATATTTTACAATATAGAAGATATGGATGGGCTTATGGATTAGCAGTTGCACCTACAAGTTTAATAAGTGCATATATATCTGCAGGAAGTGGGCAACATAAAAATAGTTGGACTGAAAATGAGGCAAACACCCTTTCTTTTTTATATTTTGGTATGCCAAAGGATTGGAATCATACAGAATTCCCTATTAGTGAAGAATACAAAAATGGTTTATTAAAATCAAATAATTATGAAATTAAAATTCGGTAAGTTTTTGTTATTATTGATCATAAGCACTTCATGTGCTTATGATCCTGCTATGGATAATTCATTAAGGGTCATGAATTTAACCAAGGATACATTGTATGTTTGTGAATATAAAAATGATTCATTAATACATTTTGGATATAAAGACACAAAAACATATTATACAAATTGGACACAAGAAATATTGCCTGATAATGGAGTATCTTTAACAGAAGAAAATTGGCATGTCTATTTAAAAACAGTATGTAAAAACAAACAGTTACGTTTATGGGTTTTTGATAAAAAAACCTTAAATAAATATAGTTGGGAACAAATAGTAAATGAGAATAGATATAAAAAAAAATATTTAGTTAGTTATGATACATTACAAAAGAAATTAAATTGGACAGTTGTGATAAACGAGGAATGTAAGTAATTTTAGTTGGTTGAAGTTTTTCTATTCTGGCTTAAGTATTTAGACTTAATAATTTCCCCGCTGGTGTAGCGTGAATGCTGGTGCACGTCTGAACGAAGTGGTGACGTGTACCAAGGAATTAAAGTGTGGTGTTAGCTTAGGAAGAAATATTTTGCTTTGGTGTTTTTATCAACATTTGGTCCACGTCAAAGCCGTGAACCAGCGAAAAGACTAACAATTGAGGAGGACAAGCGGGGAATTAAACTGAAGATTTTTATATTTTAATGAGTGGAAATAAAAAAGTATAATGTACATGAAAAAGTTTTTAACTATCATTTTGGTTTTGGTGAGTATTCAGTGTTTCGCACAAGAAAATGATTCGATAAGATATAAATTTGATTCGCCTATTGATCAATACCCACAATTTCCGGGAGGTATGGAAGAAATGATAGACTTCTTTAACCTTAAAATACATTATCCCTCTCAAGCTGCTTATGTAGGTGTGAATGGAAAAGCATTTGTTTCATTTTCTATTTCTGAAACCGGCGTTTTGGGTGATTTTAAAATTCATAAATCTTCCAATTTGAAACCTGACTCATATAACAATGATATTAATTTAGGATATGAAAGTTTGGATAATGAGGCATTAAGAGTAATTAAATTAATGCCCAATTGGACCCCAGCCATGTATAATGGAACTGCGGTAAAAACAATTTTGGTGATATTGCCATTTTATTTTTACTTTGATTAGGATGTATTGTTCGTCATCTATCCTTCATCTATCCTTAGAGTTAGCGAAGCGCTCTAAGGATTACTTATCTAAAAGAGTCTCAACTATCCTTAGAGTTAGCGAAGCGCTCTAAGGATTACTTATCTAAAAGAGTCTCAACTATCCTTAGAGTTAGCGAAGTTTTCTAAGAATTAGCAATCTAAAAGAGTTTATAACTCTCTTTTAATAAACTATTAAATCACCAAGTAACTCTTTTAAATTACATGAAAAACCAAATATATTTAGTCTTTTGCTTATTCCTTATTATTGTTTCTTGTGCTAAAAAAGAAGAGCCCATACCAACCCCGACAATTATTTACCAGGATGACCTTAGTAAAGACAACAATACATGGGAGAAAGATTCAACATCCCGGTATTTCTTTAAATTTATAGAACTTCATATTTAGGTTAAGTTGTTATATTAAAGGACTTATAAGGGCTTGGTTTAGATTGCATCATTCTATCAATCAGTTTATCAAAAGCTGTCTCTTTATATATACTTCTATTGAATCTGTAACAGTATTCATCCAAATATTTCTGTAAAAATGCAGGGTCAACATGGTGATAAATTCCTCTTAACCACCCTTTTAATCCCATACAAAATCTATTCATTAGTTCGAAATTTTCTCCACCTTTACTTTTTTCTTGTTGAATATTCCAGACTGACTTTAATGGAGAGTAACCAGACCACTTATCTGTCTTTATATCAGCACTTTTTGATATATGAGCTTCAAAGATCTTTTTCAATTCTGAAGCAGATGCTGATTCAATATGCATAGCGTAAACTCGCTTTATCCCATCTTCATCAGGAGTACTTTCAATTGCAATTACTACTTTTTGTTTTGTTTCTGCTCCTCTTCCCTGATGACCAATCTCTTTTCCTCCAACGTAAGTTTCGTCTACAACAACTTTGCCATTTAAAGGATAATTCTTGCTACTTTCCATCGCTATACGAATCTTTTGTTGGAATAACCAAGCTGTATTTCTATTGATTAACAGTAATTTAGATAAATTTAAACTAGAACTACCTTTACTTGTATTACTCATTGTAAAAAGGATATAAAATGCTTTTCTCAATGGAAATTTCACTTTATGAAAGAGTGTTCCTGATGTACAAGATTCGATATGTAGACACTTCTTGCACTGTTTCAAATATAGAGCACTACTGTTTAACGCAACATCGTGACTACATTTTTTACATACAAAACCGTTATTCCACTTTTTTTCATAAAGATATTCTTTGCATTTATTATCGTCACTAAATTTATCAGTAAACTCTAAAATTCCTAAACCTTTAAATGTTTCAAAATCAACCATATATCAACTATTTATGAGCTTAAATATATTAAATATAAATGACTTAACCTAAATATGAAGTTCTATAAATTTAATCAAGGTCATTATACTGCCACTATAGATACTGTAAATCTGATTGCCTATAACAACGCTCCAAACGTCACCATTAACTTCCCATATGCAGTACAATGTGACATGATCATTCAATTGAAAGACACGAACAAACTTGGTAATGCTGGGATTATATTTAATTATGTTGATAATAAAAACTTTGTCGTTGCTGAGTTTTTTACAAATGGTACCTATCAGGTTTGGAGAAGTATTAAAGGAACGTATTCTTTTGTAATCAATTCAACATACACTACTGCTGTAAAAAAAGGTGGCAAGACCAATACTTTTAAGGTTATACAAAATCGAACTACTGCTGAAATCATTATCAATAATACTTCGGTCAGGAGTTTTGCTTTATCATTACCAAGTGCAAATTGCAAATCAGGACCTTTAGCTGGCACTGAAGTTCCCATCAATTATTATACACCACTTACTGTATTATTTAATAATTTCATTTTATATAAAAATTGAATGACGAACTATCCTTAGAGTTAGCGAAGCACAATAAGGATTTTTAAATAAAATAGAGTCTCTGACTCGATAATAACAAACATTTTTTATAGTTTATAAATTTTTAGGTATGTCAGCTGCTGGCTATAAGATTAGAGATCAAGAAGAAATTCATTTTATCACCGCGACTGTAGTGCAATGGATTGATGTTTTTTCACGTCAAATGTATAGTGACATTGTTGTAGAAAGCTTAAAATATTGTCAGGAGCATAAAGGATTAAAGATTTATGCGTGGTGCATCATGAGCAACCATATCCATTTGGTTTGCTCAACAAACTCACCCCATAGACTGTCAGATGTCATAAGGGATTTCAAGAAATTCACTTCTAGTAAAATCATTCAAGCTATAGTAGCCAATGAACGTGAGCGCAGAAAAAACTGGATGTTGTGGATATTCAAAAAAGCAGGAGAGCAAAATAAGAGAAACGAAATATACCAGTTTTGGCAACAGGGTAATCATCCAATTGCTTGCAATTCAAATGAAATATTGTCGACAAGAATACTGTATGTTCATGAAAATCCAGTAAGGGCAGGTATGATCAGGTTTGCTG
>CALPQG020000178.1 GCA_943325655.2 Bifidobacterium breve
AATTGCTTTAATGAATCAGCATTTAGGCCTGTATTTGAAACCAAAATATTAACAAGTGAATCTTGTTTGCCCAGTAGGGTTGAAACTTGGTTTTTTAAAGCATTCAATGAATCAGCCGTTATTTTAGTCGAATCAGCGATTAATTTTAAAATTGAATCCTGATGAGACTGAATAAATGAGATTTGATTTTGAAGACTGTCCAGTTGTGTTTGGGTGATAAAATTTGAATCAGCCAAAGTTTGAGATACTTGGTTACTCAAAGAATTGGTGATGTTTTTAAAATCAATAAACTGGTCTTTAAGTGCATTGACAGAATCCAGGTTTACATTTCCAAAGTTTCCCAGGTTACCTGAATTTCCTAAGTTTTGAGAAATACCATTTGTTGAAATACAACAAAGGGCAAAGAAAGCAAGTAAAAAGAGCCGTTTAGTAATGAAATATTTTTTCATTGTGTTATTTTAATTAAATAGAGGTGTAAAAATACAAACACGGACATATTTAGAAAATGTTATTTGACATAAAAAAACCTGACTTTTATCAAGTCAGGTTTTTTGGTGAGCTTTATTTTGTTGAATTAAGCTTTGGTAATTTCATTGTTAATGATCTCTTCTTGTTTACGAACAGATTCTTCGTGTACCAATTTGAAAATATCAGCAACAAATTCTTCGCTTACATTTAATTTTCTAGCCCATTCTTTACGGGTATTGAAAATTTCAATCCAACGGTCGTTTTGGTATGTAGTAACGCTATTGACTTTTTTGTATTCTCCAATTTTTTCAGAAATAATCATTCTTTGCGCCAATGTATCAATAAGGTCTTTATCGATATTGTTGATTTTATTTCTTAATTGTTCTAATTGACTAATGAACTCAACGTTATCAGAAGACTCCGTTTTGTATTTTAATTCAGAAAGAATTTCAGCCAATCTTGCTGGAGTAACTTGTTGTGAAGCATCTGACCAAGCTTCATCAGGATTGATGTGTGATTCGATAATCAAACCATCATAATCAAAATCCAATGCGCGTTGAGAAATGTCAAAAATCAAGTCTCTTGTGCCACCAATATGACTTGGGTCACACAATAAAGCCAAGTCAGGAAACTGACGTTTTAATTCAAAAGGAATTTGCCAATTCGGAGTATTTCTAAATTTAGTTTTTTCAAAGCTGGAAAAACCTCTGTGGATTGCACCAACTTTGCTGATGCCAGCATTGTGAATTCTTTCCAAAGCACCAATCCAAAGATTGATATCAGGGTTCATTGGGTTTTTAACCAATACAGGGATGTCAACTCCTTTTAAAGAATCAGCAATTTCTTGTACTGAGAAAGGGTTTACTGTAGTACGAGCTCCAATCCATAAGATATCACAACCATATTTCAAGGCTACTTCTACGTGAAGTGCAGAACCAACTTCTGTGGCAAATGGCAAACCGGATTCCGCTTTGACATCTTTTACCCATTTTAAAGCTTCAATTCCCATTCCTTCAAAACCATTTGGTCTTGTACGAGGCTTCCAAATACCTGCGCGTAGGGCGTCTACATTCAATTTTTTCAACTCAAGAGCAGTTGATAAAAGTTGCTCAGGTGTTTCAGCACTACAAGGACCTGCAATTACAAAAGGCTTTTTAATGTTTTTGCCCCATTTGTTGATTGGTAACGCATCTTTTAAATCCATAACGAAAATTTTATAAACTTTTACAACTATTACGCAGTTATGCGTATATTAACCTTAATTCTATTTTACGAGCATAAACCTATGAGAAATAAATTTAATGTATCGTTTAAAAATCTTACAACAGCCTTTGAATCAAAGTCTGATAAAGATCTTAAGAAAGCTTATCAGTTGTTTATGCTGATGAATAGCCAAACACTGACAAATGTAGGCACTTTTTTTATAAAATTTGCGCTAAAATTTAATTTTCCTGTAAAATATTTAATTAAAAATACAGTTTTTGCTTATTTCTGCGGAGGCGAAAGTTTAATCGACTGCTTACCAACGATAAAAGCACTTCAAAAATACCATATAGGGACAATTTTAGACTATTCTGTAGAAGGAATTAAAATTGAAGAGGGCTTCAAAGAATGTATGATGGAGTTGTTGGCGGTGATTCAAAAAGCTGCTGAAGACGAGTTGCCATTTGCCGTTTTTAAACCATCTGGAATTGGTGCTGCCGAATTGATGGTTAAAGTACAGAAAGGTCTGCCTTTGTCAATGTATGAAAGAAGGAATTTTGATAATTTTAAATCACGTTTTGAAACCATTTGTAGGGAAGCTTATTTGCATCGTGTTAAAGTATTGGTTGATGCGGAAGAAAGCTGGATCCAAAATGTTATAGATGATTTAAGTCAAGAAATGATGGTGAAATACAACAAAGAGTCACCTATAGTATACAATACTTTTCAAATGTACAGAAAAGACAGGATGGCTGCCTTGAGTGAAAGTTGTGAGGCTGCTAAAAAAAGAGGGTATATTTTGGGAGTTAAATTGGTAAGAGGGGCATATATGAAAAAAGAAACTGATTATGCTGCTAACAACATGTTGCCCAATCCAATTCATAATACCAAAGCAGATACTGACAGGGGATTTAACCAGGCGTTGGAATATATTTTAGAAAGAATTGATCATATCGCAATTTGTTGTGGTACGCACAATGAGAAAAGCAATTACAGGATGATTGTAAAAATGGATGAATTGGGAATTAAAGTAAATCATCCACATGTATTTTTTGCCCAGCTTTTTGGGATGAGTGATAATATTTCCTATAACCTGGCAAAAGCAGGTTTTAATGTGGCTAAATATGTTCCTTACGGACCTGTAGAAGCTGTAATCCCTTATTTGATTAGAAGAGCAAGTGAAAATGCTGCGATAGCAGGGCAAACCAGTAGAGAATTGATGTTGCTCAAAGCCGAAATGAAAAGAAGAAAACTTCTTAAAGAGCAACAAGACAGTTTGAAAAATGAAGCACATTTAAGTGCTGACTTTCAAACCAATGGATTTGAATTTCAGGATATTTAATGTCTTAAATTTTGGGATAAAAAAATCAATGAGTGTTTTTTTGTAATATTTAACGCCTTAAATGGGTGTTTTTAGCTGTTTAGTTTTGCGATATTCAATTCTATAAAGAATATTTTAGGGTATGAATTTGCAGTATTTGGGTGTGTTATTTTAATATTCCTATATACAGTTTTTGAAATTCAAATCATTTTATATAAATTGGCCAGCAAACTAAAATAAAAGCTATCGTTAAAATAGCGATTTTACACTTTAAATTATATCAATAAGTAATGAATGACTACGTAATTTATGCGGTACCCGCTTTAGGGATTTTCGCACTGATAGTAATGGCAGTAAAGTCTGCCTGGGTTTCAAAACAAGATGCAGGTGATAAAAACATGCAGGAACTTGCTGGTTATATAGCTGACGGAGCTATGGCCTTTTTAAAAGCAGAATGGAAAGTACTGAGTATTTTCGTTTTATTCGCTTCTTTATTGCTGGCTTATTCTGGAACAATCCATGAAATCAATGGCAAGCCAATTCACTCAAGTTGGATAATTGCAATTGCATTTATCATTGGAGCTGTATTTTCTGCCACAGCTGGATATATTGGGATGAAAGTGGCTACAAAAGCTAACGTTCGTACCACTCAGGCTGCTCGTACAAGTTTAAAACAAGCACTTAAAGTTTCTTTTACAGGTGGAACTGTAATGGGATTAGGTGTTGCTGGATTAGCTGTATTAGGTTTAGGCGGCTTATTTATTACTTTTCTTTCTGTATTTGCTGACTTAGGCGAAAATACAGTTAAAACCGCTATTGAAGTATTGACTGGTTTCTCATTAGGAGCTGAATCTATTGCTTTGTTTGCACGTGTTGGTGGTGGTATTTATACCAAAGCTGCTGATGTTGGCGCTGATTTAGTGGGTAAAGTGGAAGCTGGTATTCCGGAAGATGATGTTAGAAATCCTGCAACTATTGCGGATAATGTTGGTGATAACGTAGGGGATGTTGCTGGTATGGGTGCAGATTTATTCGGTTCTTATGTGGCTACGATTTTGGCTACCATGGTATTGGGTCAAGAAATTGTATCAATTGATAATTTTGGAGGTATGGCTCCTATATTGTTGCCCATGGTAATTTGTAGTTTGGGTATTCTTTTCTCTATTGTTGGAACTTGGTTCGTAACAATCAAAGATGATAAATCTGATGTGCAAATGGCGTTGAACCTAGGTAACTGGGCTTCTATGCTGTTGACTGTAATTGCTTCTTATTTCTTGGTCATGTGGATGTTGCCTGAAACTTTGAATTTGCGTGGTTATGAGTTTTCTAATATCAATGTGTTTTATGCCATTGTGGTAGGAACACTTGTTGGTGCAGTGATGAGTATTATCACGGAATATTATACCGCTATGGGCAAAGGTCCTGTATTGTCTATTATTCAACAATCTTCAACTGGACATGCTACCAATATTATTGGTGGTTTGTCTGTGGGTATGAAATCTACTGTCATTCCAATTTTAACATTGGCAGCAGGTATTATGGCATCTCATCATTTTGCTGGTTTATACGGGGTGGCAATTGCTGCTGCAGGTATGATGGCAACTACTGCCATGCAATTGGCAATTGATGCTTTTGGGCCAATCGCTGATAACGCTGGTGGTATTGCTGAAATGAGTCAGTTGCCTCCTGAAGTGCGTGAACGTACTGATAATTTGGATGCTGTTGGTAATACTACTGCTGCAACTGGTAAAGGATTTGCAATTGCTTCTGCTGCATTAACTTCATTGGCATTATTTGCTGCTTTTGTAGGAATCGCTGGCATTGATGCCATTGATATTTACAAAGCGCCTGTTTTGGCTGGTTTATTTGTTGGTGGTATGATTCCATTTGTTTTCTCTGCATTGTGTATTCAGGCAGTTGGTAAAGCAGCGATGGACATGGTACAAGAAGTAAGACGTCAATTCCGTGAAATTCCTGGAATTATGGAATACAAAGCAAAACCTGAATATGACAAATGTGTAGCTATTTCAACTAAAGCATCTATCCGTGAAATGATGATGCCTGGTGCAATTGCTTTAATTACCCCAGTAATCGTTGGTTTTGCATTCGGTCCTGAAGTATTGGGTGGTTTATTGGCAGGTGTAACTGTATCAGGGGTATTGATGGGAATTTTCCAATCAAACGCTGGTGGTGCATGGGACAATGCTAAGAAATCTTTCGAGAAAGGGGTGATGATCAATGGTGAAATGCACTATAAGAAATCTGAACCACACAAAGCTTCTGTAACTGGTGATACTGTAGGTGATCCATTCAAAGATACTTCTGGTCCATCCATGAACATTTTGATTAAATTGATGTCAATTGTGGCATTGGTTATCGCTCCTTTTATTGCTGTGAATTCAGCTGATCAGGGAATGAATTCACATGGTGCTAAACTGGGATGTGACATGAACAAAATTGTAACTATGAGCAAGGAAGAATGTGCTGCCTATTGCGATTCAATGAAATGTACTCCTGAAGCCAAAGCAATGTGTGTGAAACATGCAGGTATGGTCAATGAAGCAGTAACTGATTCTGTGAAATCTGAATAATTTTGTTTCAATAATTAATTAAAATGGCTCCTTGTATTTATTACAAAGAGCCATTTTTTTGCGAGAAAATTAGGGGCACACGATTTTCTGGGGACTAATAAATTTTCGCTAGATAGATGATTGGACTTAATGTATTTGGCATTAACTAAATGTGTTAAATACTAGTAGTATTGTTGATTAGCCATTAATCATAAATTTAAACCATTTGACTTAGCATTTTAATTATGATGGCTATATATTGATACTTTGGTAAAAGTTTTTCCGAGTTTTATCTCTTTATAATCGTTTATGTTTTCATCTTATTTAGGGTCTGCTGAAAAACTCGCTTACCCATTAATTTTCACTATAATTCTATCTTTTGTCACTTTTTTCCTTGATGAAAAATTAACCAACGAAAATCAAGACTCCGCCACGGCGGACAAGTTGTTTAAAAAATGCTACGAATTTGCTCCAT
>CALPQG020000179.1 GCA_943325655.2 Bifidobacterium breve
ACCACTAAAAAATCAACACTATTTTGTACCCCTTTTACTTAACATTCAACACTAAAAACTCAACACTCCATTTCGTTTTTTTACTCACAACTCAACACTCACAACTCAACACTATTTCACTCCACATCCAACACTAAAAACTCAACACTATTTTGTACCCCTTTTACTTAACATTCAACACTAACAACTCAACACTAACAACTCAACACTTCATTTCGTTTTTACTCACAACTCAACACTCACAACCCAACACTATAATTCATTTTTTTACTCACAACTCAACACTCACAACTCAACACTATAATTGATTACTTAAATACCGCCGCTGGCTCCACTTTTCTAATTCTGCTCAAAGCAAAAGAAGCTCCGCTCAAAGAAATAAAGGCTATGGTAGTAAACATAGACAACAGTACCAGTGGTGAAAATGAAAATATCAATCCTGATTTAGCAACTCCAATCCTGAATCCTTCGAGCAATGCCAATCCAACTAAAAAACCAACCATTGAAAATAGTATGGCTTGTGTTAAAATAAGCCTGCTGATGTAGCCATTTCCTGCCCCTATGGCTTTTAAAGTACCATAGTCTTTCAAACGGTCGAGCGCAGAAGTGTACATGGTTAAACCAATGATGAAAAATCCTGCAATCAAAGCAAACACAATCAAGGTGCCGGTACTCAACGCGATGCCACTGCTGGATAATATTTTTTTTATGGATGACGAAGCCAGTTTAGGCGACGGCCATGCCCGAACACCGTAAATTGACTTGTTGATTTCCGCCACCACCTGGTCAATATTTTGTTTGGCGCTTACATTCACCAAAACCGCACTGATGGTGTTCGGAGATTGGTTGGAAAAAAATCTTGCCCGCTCCATGGTGGTCACACAAAAGCTGCTTCCGAAACCTCTAAATCCTTTGGTTTGCAATATAAAAAATGCCCGCTTGCCATTGATCTCCAGCGCTGTGCCCAGGTTGATGTCACCTCCAAGGTTTTTTTGCTCAAAAAATTCTCCACTTATTGCTCCATCTAATTGTAAATCAGTGCTATTTCCTTTCAATATTTTGTTTTTATGCAGCAAGGCATTGATGTGATTTTCATCCACACCCAATAAGGTGATGCCACCACTGGTGCCATTTTTAAAATTACAGGATGCCCCGGAAATGAGTAGCGGGAAAGCTTCCTTTATGCCCGTGATGCCTTGTACCGCGCGAAGGTTTCTTATATCCAGTTTCCCCAATTGATTTACATCATCAGTTTTGCTGTCAACCACCCAAATGTCTGCCTGTACATCGGTAGCCAATGCCCCCATTAGTCCTGAAAGAAAAAAGAAAATGCCCAATTGTTGACCGATTAAGAATGTACTGATCAAAATACCTACAATTACACCTATGCTTTTTGCCTTGTCGAATTTGATGAATTTCCATGCAATCTTTATCATTGTTTTATTTTTTTACCTTACTGGAAAGATCAATCACACATTCAACCCTAGCATTCAATAATAATTTATCGGGCTCATCAAGCATTATTTTTATGGTCCTCACCCTTCGGTCTTCTTTTTCACCAGACTGATCGGTAAACAATGATTTTTTTTGAAGAAAAGAATAGGCAGAATAAATGGTACCCGTGGTTAAAGTGTCGGATGAACCCAGGTTTCTGATCCAACCCATTTGACCTATTCCAATTTTGTTGGCATACAACTGGTCTATTTCACAAATGGCAATCGTTTTACCCTCAGGATTAATTTGCGCAATGGATTGTTGTGGGGCAATTGATCCGCCAATTAAAACGTTCAATTCTAGTATGCTACCATTTACCGGAGCCGTTATGATTTTTTGATTTCTTTGTATTTGGGCTACCAACCTTGCTGCTTTTATTTCCTTTAACCTGCTTTTAGAAACACGCACACTGGCGTCTAATTTTTTAAGGTTGGCCTGCAATGATTTTAAAGCTGTCGTTGCATCATCAACAGTTTGTTGTGTTTCGGCACCTTTGGTGAATAAATTTTGCAAGCGTTGAAGTTCAGCTTTTGAATTCCTGAATTTTACCTCAAATTCTTCCCTGTTGGCTTCCTCCACCTTCACCTGTTCGGCTTGTGTACTTACTTCATAATTCAATTGATGGAGCTTGGCATCTTCTAAATGGTGTTCTAATTCAAGAATTATGGTACCCACACTTACGGTGTCGTTTTCTTTTTTATGAATAGTAGTAACAATGCCGCTTACTGGAGAGGAAAGTTGGATGATGTCATTTTCAGGTATAATTTTACCTACACCGACTACGCGTTGAACAATACTGATTTGTGTGGTGCTTTTATTTTCTAACGGCTCGTTTTCTGGTTTTTTGTTACAAGAAATTGCCAATGAAAAAGGAAGTAGTAAAAGGAAATAATATTTCATACCAATTTTTATTTTAAAGCTATTTCTTCCTCTACAGGTTTATCGGAAATGCCACCATCAAGCACATACACAATCCTGTCGGCAAATGCGCGTAGCCTGTTGTCATGGGTAACTACCGCTACAGCCTTTCCTTGACGTGCAAGTTGTTTGAGTTCTTGCATCACAATGCCCGCACTGGCAAGGTCAAGTGATGCAGTTGGTTCGTCACAAAGCATCATTTCAGGATTGGTGACCAAGGCTCTTGCGATGGCAACCCTTTGTTGTTGTCCACCGCTCAAGTCATTTGAAAGGTTTGACAACCGGTCGCCCATGCCAACTTTTACCAAAGCAGTTGTTGCATTTTCAATGGCCTCTTGCTCATTCATCCCTTGCAAAAGCAAGGGCATCATTACGTTTTCCAAGGCGGTAAGCGGAGCAATCAGGTTAAACCGCTGAAAAATGAATCCTATTTTTTGAAGCCTTAATTTGGCCAATTCATTTTCACTCCATTCATTTACTTTTGTACCACTGATCCAAACCTCCCCAAAACTCGGATAAATCACACAGCCAAACAATGAAAGGAGTGTAGTTTTTCCAGAACCTGAGGGGCCAATAATGAGCAACAGTTCACCCGCTTTTAATTCGACGGTACTTGCTTTTAATGCGGTGATTACACCATCACCAACCCGGTATTCTTTGCCTGCATTGACAACTTTTGCAATCGTTTTATTGTCGGCCTTGGTGTCGTTTAATGTTGGTTCGGGCACAAATCCTGGTTTGGTTTCCATGTTTTATTTTCCATGTTTTTTTCTAAACGACATGTTTTTATTGAATTTCCCAGATATGAAACATTCCTGAATAAGAAGAATTAGCGATAATTTTCTTGAAAGTGTCATTGAATTACTTTTCATGAAGAAATATCAAAATTAGTGCAAAGGCCAAAAAAGCTATAAGACAATACGCATACATTGAAATGACAATTGTCATAATTTTTTAAAAATTGAATGTACTGTTGGTCGTTGAATTCATTAGCGATTATCACTCATGACCACCTTCATCCAAATCGATATGGTTGTCGCCACCCAAACTGTAATAATTGTTTTCTTCATCCTCATTGCCAATATTTTCTTCTTGGTCATCAAGTTCAGCACCCGGAATGTCCAGTTCGTAATCAGTTGTTTTGATGTCAATCTCGTCTTCCTCATCCAATGTTTCTGAGGCATCATTGGATGTTTTGTTTAAAGTGAGGTCATTAGGATTGATATCCCTTTCAAGAATTCCCTGAGTATAAATATCCTCATCTGCTGGATATAATGGGTATCCTGGAAGATTGACGGATTCTTCTTTATTGGTTTCTTTATCAGTAGGTTTCATAGCTTTTAGTTTTAATTGTTTCTTGTTAAAAATTTTACAACGATACAAAGTTGTGACTTATTGCTACCAATTTTCTAATACAATTATTTGAATGAATTACATGAGTCACAGCAGTAGAAAGGTTGTACTGAGAGCTAAGGAAATATCCATGATTATTCGCTTCATTGAACAATCAAGAGAATATCGGGATTACGCATTTTTTAAAGGCTTACGCAAGACAATTCAAAGATTGCGCATGATTTAGCTCGTACTTGAAAATCTATTGTCCCATTTTAAAAAAGATACTCTTACTAATTTGTCTTTTGTGTAAATTATTCTGATTTACACGCAAATGTAGAATCATCTAATCAGAATGTTTTAGGTTCTTCAAATTTGAAATTATTAGCATTTGAATAACTTTCTCTTCCTAGAGAAACTAACTATTGTTGTTTAAATTCTGTGGATTTTAAATGGTTTTCAATATTAGTTTTTTTTAGATTCTGATAATGTGTCAATTTGTTGAATAATATAATTTAGTAAATATGAAATTGAGCTGTCTGATTGTTCTGTTGTGGTATATTTCAGCAGTCAATTAAGTTTGATTTTCAAAAATCACTTGTTCTTCTTGAATTTCAGAAATTTATGAAATAGTTTGACCATAAGAAATATTAATCATTCCAATAAAAGTTAGGATTAATATGTATTTGAAAAATGAATTGATCATTGCAATAACTTAAAATTAGTTGAAAATTACCTCGATACTCATCCCAAACTTAACCAAATTCCCCTAAAACCTCATGATGCATTTTTGTTTAAAAATTTTACCTTTGTGGCTCAAGCTATACGATCATGGAATTATATTACAGAACTTTGGGTGCGGGGCAACCTGTCATTATTTTACATGGCTTAATGGGCTCTTGTGACAATTGGCTTACGGTAAGCAAACCCCTTGCTGAAAAATACGAGCTCTTTATTGTCGACCAAAGAAACCATGGCAGAAGTCCTTGGGCGGAGGAAATGAACTACTACGTCATGGTCAATGATTTACTGGATTTTATCCAACAGCATCATATTATTAATCCTGTCATTATCGGGCATTCTATGGGCGGGAAAGTGGCTATGAAATTTGCCACCGAACATCCTGCATTGTTGTCCAAACTTATTGTAGTAGACATTGCGCCAAGGTATTATGCGCCACACCACCAGGATGTGTTGGCTGGCTTGAATGCCATTGATTTAAACACTTTACAAAATAGGGTAGAAGCCGATCAGATTTTGGCGGCACATATTTCTTCTCCTGATGTGCGTCAGTTTTTATTGAAAAATTTGTACCGAAACGAGGAGAATCAATTTGCCTGGAGAATCAATTTACAGGTAATCAACGAACAAATAGACCATATCGGCGAAGCATTGAACACCAATGCTACCTTTGACAAACCGGCTTTATTCATTAGCGGCGCTTTGTCTGATTATATCACCGATACCGATAAGCCACAAATTGCGTCTGCATTTCCCCAAAGTAAAGTAGTAGTGATTCCGAATGCCAACCATTGGGTGCAAGCCACACAGCCTTTGACTTTTTTAAACGCAGTTACTGAATTTATTGACGCATAATTTATAATGCTATTATATTAATTGGAACGCAGATTGGGCGGATCAAACGGATGAACACGGATATTATTAATTTTTTTTATCAGCGAATATCTGCTCAATCTGTTCAATATGCGTTCAATTATTCAATAGCATATTGGAATTAGTATTGTATTTTTCGACCTTTTTGCGTTAAGGATTGAGGCATTGTTTGAGCGCTTTTGATTAGTTGACAATTGAAAGTATTCACGACATTGTTTGATAACTAATCAAAAAGCGAGTGCCGAAAGCCTCAATGCTATCAAATTAGTGGTATAAATAATTGTTTATCAATTAATTATATTGCATTGTGTGTCAACATTAAACATATAGCCAAAACGAAGAAGGAATTTAGCCAAACCGTCGGAGCAAACCCAATTGTTCCTAAAATAAAATATGATTTTATTTATAACAATCAGACAATCAATAATTTTAATTTAAAAGAGTCTGATTTTGCTCGAAAGTCAACACTAGATTTTCCTGTCATTGTCACGACTATTTTATGCCAAACACCTATATTAAATAGTCTTATACATTTTGACAAATATTTCATTAAAAAAACACAAAAAGCTTTAGTACATCCGCTTTGCGTTAGCGGGTAGTCCCGATGCTTCGTCCC
>CALPQG020000180.1 GCA_943325655.2 Bifidobacterium breve
ACAGGGTACAGGGTACAGGGTACAGGGTACAGGGTACAGGGTACAGGGTACAGGGTACAGGGTACAGGGTACAGGGTTATATTAGAATCTATGCTTTAATTCACAATAGATTCAAAAAAATCTGTCAGTATTTTCCAATATTGGTTTTTGCTGGTATTTTTTTTCTTTGTAGTCAGTGAATCTTGCTCCTCATTTTCTATCGGTATATACAGGTATTTTTTCTCACTTTGAATTTGCTCATGTAACCTTTCACATGCCTTTGACTCCTTTTTCCCTGCTGTAACAAAAATAGGACAATGTACACCCTCAGCATAATCAAGAATTGTTTTGTCATTAAAAACAAGGTAATTGTCCGGAGAGAAAGCGACTATTCCGTCTACTTCATTGGGGTAATTTGACGCCAGCACAAACATAAGTGTTGCCGCATAAGAGCTTCCCCAAACCACCGTTTTAAAATTAGGAAATGCTTTCTTAAGATAAAGCAATGCGCTTTCCAAATCAACATAAGTTTCGTCATAAGTTAATGTACGCAGTGAATCCTCCTGTTTCTTGGATTTTATTTTGGACCCTTTAATATTCCTAGCCGAACGTTGATGAATTGCCAAGCAATTAAACCCCATCTTGTTTAGTTGGGTGGCGGTGTTCCTGTATTCTTGTTGGCTATGCCCGGCTTGTTGAAAAATCAGCATAAATGGTTTGGTTTTATCAGCGGTCAAATACAAATGAGCCTTGATATTTACCCCATCTTTGGCTTTAAATTGAATGGTTTTACCTGTAACAGGACCTTCTTTCTTCGCCTTCATGTTCCGATGAATTAACAATGAAACATACACGGCAATACAAGTAACAACGATGATAATTACATATTTTTCCATAAAAAACAACTTAAATAATGGTTATACTTTAAAACTAACGAGATGAAACATTCTCCTCAAAACAATTTATAAATCAATTAAAAAAACAAATCATGTCACCTCATTAACTTTCAGAGACACTTCCGTTTCTATCGACTATGGCTAAGAGTTCTTTTACCTCTTTTACTTTTTCTGCTTCACCGATTTTCTCAAACGATACTATCAAATTGCGGAACACCCTCGCTATAATATCAATATGGTCACATGGATCAAAATAGATAGGATTTGGAGTTAAGTTAAGATGAGAAATATAATTATCGATATCAGCTTTGCTAAAAATCAACCCCTTATTAAATGCGTTGATATAAAACTGAGGTTCTTCGTCTGTTTTATAAGTCAAGATGAATAGGTTAGGAAGGTTCACGCCATAAATGGGCAGTTTAAGTTTTTGAGCAATCAAAAGATACACTACGCACAAGGCAATTGGATTTCCTTTTCTGGACTCCAACACATTGTTAATCATTGAATTAGAGGGAGAATGAAAATTCTTGGTATTGGCACTGAATTTCAATTTCCCAAAAACAACATTGTTTAATATTTTAACCGTATCCGCCGAATTTGAATCTTCTTTCATATCGACCCAGGCTTCGTAAAACAACTGCTCGAACTCCGCTTTGATTTTATTGTAATCCAAATCAGGATATTGGTAAGTCGCCACGAGCCACATGCCTTCTAACAAATCTGTACCTCCGTCATCTTTCCAGGAAGTTAAGCGGTTCAACAAACCTCCGTACTGAATACTGTGAATGAGGTTGACAATTCTTTTCTGAACATGAGGATTGAAATTCGTTTCCCATTCACGCTCTAGCAAAGGAATCATGCCATCGCCAAGAGAAACAATTTTTTCTTTGACATGAGAAATAATTTCAGCATCGTCGTCGCCGAGTAATGAAACCAATGCTTTTAAGTTATTGTCGTCTAACATTTTTAGTTGTCAGTTTTCAGTTTAGAGTTATCTTTTTTTTAGCTGAATTTTACTTTCAGAAAAATTTAATATTCAGCTACAGCAAATACATGGTCGGTGTACTTTTTCAATGGCTCATCCAAATTTAAGAAAGTTAAATTGATTAAAAAATTGAAAGCCGCAACCTTTGCTCCAGATTTTAAAATTAAATCGGCTGTAGCCATTGCTGTACCACCTGTAGCCAACAAATCGTCATGAACAAGTACATTCCAGTTTTTTTGTATGGCATGTTCCTGCACTTCTATGGTCGCTGAACCATATTCCAGGTCATAACATTGACTGATGGTTTTTCCGGGTAATTTCCCCGCTTTTCTGATGGGAATAAATGGAATTTGTAATGCATGCGCCAACAACATTCCAAACAAAAAACCCCTACTTTCAATCCCTGCAATGGCATCAATTTGAATTCCCTTCAATTGGAAACGCATATACGTTACAATTTCAGCACAAAGTTCTGGATGCTGCAATAAAGGGGTAATGTCTTTAAAAACAATTCCAGGTTTTGGAAAATCATAACAATCTGTAACAATTGATTTAAGTGCAGGTGCTTGCATAATTGGTTTAATATTTACGATTGCTTTCAGGTAAGTTTAAAATAAAAGAGGACCTCAGCTCAGCCGTTGTCCTCTTTTGTCTTTAATGGTATATTCAAGTGAATTATTTAACTACATAAACCCATTTGTGCTCATCTTCCACTTTGCCAAGTCTGATGTCTAACAAAGTTTTTTTCATTTTGTTAGAGAATGTTCTTGACTCAATTGGAGGCAATTCATAGTCCACTCCGTCATGACCAATCAAAGCAAAATGCGCCACCACTGCAGCGGTTCCTGTACCAAAAGCATCCTGTACTTTATTGTTTTTAAGTGCTTCCACGATTTCATCTACCGATATTTTTCGCTCTTCTACTTTATAGCCCCAATCTTTTGCAAGGGTTAAAATAGAATCACGCGTAATTCCCGACAAAATAGAATCGTGTAAGGCAGGAGTAATCAAAGTATCGTTGATCACAAACATGATGTTCATGGTTCCTGATTCTTCGATGTATTTGTGTTCTTTGCTGTCTGTCCAAATCAATTGGTTGTACCCTTTTTCAACCGCCTTTTTGGTTGGATAAAGTGACGCCGCATAATTTCCTGCCGTTTTCGAAAACCCAATGCCACCTTCCGCTGCTCTTGAAAAATGGTCTTCAAAAACCACTTTTACTGGTGCCGAATAGTATTTAGAAACAGGAGAGGTCAAGATAATAAACTGGTAGGTCAAAGAAGGCGTAACACCAATTCCAACATCAGTAGCAATCATAAATGGCCTAATATACAAAGAAGAGTCTGGGTCTTTAGGTACCCATTCACTGTCAATTTTTAGCAATTCAAGCAAGCCGCCCATAAACACTTCTTCTGTCAGCTGTGCCATACAAAGTCTGTGGGCAGATTTGTTGATACGTTCAAGGTGTTGTTCGGGTCTGAACAATACAATTTCACCATCAACATTACGGTACGCTTTCAAACCTTCAAAAATTAACTGACCATAATGAAGACATAATGAAGCTGGACTCAAACTCAGATTTTGAAACGGCACTATTCTCGCATCTTTCCAGACCCCATCTTGAAAATCGCAGACAAACATGTGGTCTGCATAAAATTTTCCGAATGGTAAATTGCTAAAATCAATTTTGGATAGATTTGATTGCGCTGTCTTTTCAACCTTTATTTGAAACCCGTCACTCATAATATTAATGTTTAATAGTAATAGATGTGGGCAATTTACAAAAAAAAGCTTAATTGGTTGGAATATTAATCGTCAAAATGAGATAATTATTTTCGAATAATCTGATTTAGATGAATACAGTTAAAAGATCGAATATGCATAAATTAAATATCTAGGGCGTGCCCCGCCGTGGCGGGTCGGGCTATCGGCAATGCTTTTTTGCATTGTTTACACACTTTAATTCATTTAGCAACCATGAGTCAACAAAGCATAAAGAGCTCAAACAATCCCTAACGCATAGCCTAAAAACCAACTTCATTGTATTAATTCCCAATAAATTCATTTTAGCGCTCCAATAAAAATTAATACCCATCAACCGACTTCAATGATTTCATTCAAGGCGTCATGATTCTTTTGCGGTGCTCCATTCCCCAGGTCCTTAATTCTGCAATTACATTTTCTAGCGAATAGCCATATTCAGTCATAGAATATTCCACCACTATAGGAATCGCATCAAATACCGTTCGTTTAATCAGTTGATTCGCTTCCAAATCCCTCAATTCTTTAGACAACATTTTATCCGTAATGTTGGGGATTTCTTTGGCCATTTGGGAAAAACGTTTGTTCCCAAAAGACAATGAAATGATAATGGGCAGTTTCCATTTACCACTTAATATTTCTAAAGCATCTCTTACCGGCAATATCATTTTCTGACATTCACCATGATTTTTATGTTCAATAGGCTTTTCCATAGTCTCTTACTATACAAAAGGATAGTACTTTACTTTGGTATAGTGCTTACTTTTGTAAAGTAAATATAAGTACGTTTGTGATGTAAAACAACCTTAAACTTTAAACAAAACAAAATTATGAAAAAAGACAAAATTATATTCTGGACGTCAACAGGAATCATCTCCCTGATGATGTGTTTTTCGGCGTACATTTATTTTACTTCTCCGGAAGCAGTTGCAGGATTTAAACATTTGGGTTTCCCGGATTATTTCAGGGTTGAATTGGGCGTTTTCAAACTATTAGGAGCAATAACATTATTGGCACCACTTCCTAACCGAATCAAAGAATGGGCTTATGCAGGATTCGGAATCAATTTCATTTCTGCTATAGTGGCACATCTTGGTAGCGGAGACGGATTTGGGCAAACTGCACCAATCTTTGTATTCATCATTATTTTAGGCGTTTCATATATATACCACCATAAACTCGATAGCTTGAAACAATAATTTAAAATCAGGTTATCATTTAGTTAAATCATTGATTATAAAATACTTATAATTCATTAAACTGAACCATAAAATTATATTTGGCTATAAGTGTATACTATTATATATATTTATAGCCAATCATAAGAAAATGATAAGAATAGGAAGACAGGAGGAATACAAGGTATTTCAAAATATATACATATCTAAAAAATCTGAATTTATAGCATTATACGAAAGAAGAAGGGTTGGGAAACCATCTTTAATAAGGTCATTTTTAAATGAAAGCAACTGTACATTTCAAATGACAGGCTCAGCAAATGCAACCCTTGCACAGCAATTGCTCAATTTAAATGGTTCTAGATGATTTTCTGTGGTTAGAGGTGATATAAGGGTGTTGTAAATTATCTGTGCTTTAATTTGTATGTTTTTTTAATCTTAGCATGATTTTCTTGAATATTATTTTAATAGCGTACTATCTTAATCAGGGTTTGCTGATAAACTATTAATGTCATGATTATTCATATTTTATGATTAAGAATAGATTTTAAAGTGCAAACAAATCATGTGCAATCTTTGAATTGTCTTGCTTACGACCTTTTAAATTATCCCAATATTCTCGGGATTGCTCCATGAAGTGTTTAAAAACAAAATACTGTTTGAGTCACGCTACTGTTGGAAATTTAAACATAAATTGGTGGCTAGTTTGTTCTTTTTCAGGGTAATGGATAAATTCGTAGCATTTTTATACAAATGTCCGCCGTGGCGGAGTCTTGATTTTCGTTGGTTAATTTTTCATCAAGGGGAAAAGTGATAAAAGATAGAATGAAACTAACAATTTATGGATAAGCGAGTTTTTAAGCATACCCTAATTAATCAGTTTTAATCCGCTTACTCTGCTCAATATATGTTCAATTTTTATTTATTCTTTTCATACATAAATCATTAGATCGCAGATTATGCGGATAGGGCGGATTTTCACAGATATATAAACCCTACATTGGCAATTTAATACCAAATACATTTTTAATATAGACCGTTTGTGTCAACTTTAATTTTATAATTCAGTAAATTTTATTTAGGATTAGGAGGATTTTTTTAAATTAAATTGAAAAAATTTTAGGTGATTTTTATAAAGAGATATAAATTTTCAATAGG
>CALPQG020000181.1 GCA_943325655.2 Bifidobacterium breve
AAAAGCATTTATCATGAACAGGGTAGGAGATTTAGGTTTCATCTTGGCCATATTCTTAATATTTGTCACTTTTGGTTCGGTTGAATTTACAGATGTCTTTTCTAAAGCCGCCACGCTGGAAATTGGTGTACCTGTGGTTACAGCAATTACCATACTGTTGTTTATTGGTGCCATGGGTAAAAGTGCTCAATTGCCATTATTCACCTGGCTGCCTGACGCCATGGCTGGTCCAACGCCGGTTTCTGCTTTGATACATGCTGCAACCATGGTTACCGCTGGTATTTATATGATTGCACGTTCTAACATTTTATATACTTTATCTCCAGTAACTTCTTCCATTGTTGCAGTGGTGGGTATTGCCACCGCAATTTTTGCCGCCACTATTGGTTTGGCACAAAATGACATCAAGAAAGTATTGGCCTATTCTACCGTGAGTCAATTGGGATACATGTTTTTAGCATTGGGCGTTGGCGCTTATACTGGAGCATTGTTTCACGTCATGACACATGCATTCTTCAAAGCCTTATTGTTCTTAGGAGCGGGTAGTGTCATTCACGGAATGGGTGGAGAACAAGACCTGCGTAAAATGGGTGGTTTGAAAAAAGCGTTACCAATTACTTTCTACACCTTTGCTATTGGAACAATTGCCATTGCTGGTATTCCTCCATTTGCTGGTTTCTTTTCAAAAGATGAAATCTTAGCCCATGCGTATGCAGCATCACCTTTATTTTGGGTACTGGGTGTTATTGGCGCATTGTTGACAGCTTTCTACATGTTCCGTTTATTCTTCCTGACTTTCTTTGGAGAATTTAGAGGCACAAAAGAACAACAACATCATTTACATGAATCTCCAATGAGCATGACTTTGCCATTGATTGTATTGGCTGTTTTAGCGGTAGTTGCTGGTTATGCCAATTTCCCTGAAATTTTTGGAGGAAAACATTATTTACAAACTTATTTGGCGCCAGTTTTTGCAGCTTCAGTAGCAAAATCAGCAGGGAATCATTTGAGTCATAACACAGAGTTGATGTTGATGGCAGCTTCTGTACTTGGTGTATTGATTTCAATCTTTGTAGCTTACAATACTTATATTTCTAAAAAGGTAGTTCCTGAAGCAGAAGAAGCAACCTTATCTCCTTTACATAAATTGATTTATAACAAATATTATGTAGATGAAATTTATGATGCTTTGATTGTAAAACCATTGTATGCTTTATCCACCTTTGGACACAGGTTTATTGAATTGGGAATTATAGATAACATCGTAAATGCTGTGGGTAGTATTACCCTTTTAAAAGGTAAAATGTATGCTAAAATACAAACAGGTCATACCACATTTTACTTGTTTGTAATGGTATTGGGAATAATAGGTATTCTTGCTTATAGCCTTTTGTTTAAATTGTAAGTATAGTTTCAAGATAATTGATATAATAGATGATGACATTAATAGTACTCTTTTTGCCTTTTGTAGCTGCTTTATTGCTGTCATTAGTAAAAGGTGAAAGTGTTAAAAAAATAGCTTTAGGTTTCGCTTTAGCGGAATTAGTACTTGCCCTTATGGTTTTGAATCAATACATGATTGATCCCAAAGCCTTATCATTTACCTGTTTCTGGATTACTTCTTTAGGAGCACATCTCAACATTGATGTAAGTGGAATCAGTATGCTGTTGGTATTGCTTACAGCGGTATTAATTCCATTAATCATTCTAAGTACATTCAAACACGATTACAAAAATCCTGCGGCGTTTTATGCGTTGATTTTAGCGATGTCAGGAGCATTGATTGGTGTATTTGTAGCCAATGACTTATTGTTGTTTTATGTATTTTGGGAAGCAGCTTTGATACCTATCTATTTTATTGCAGCCTTATGGGGTGGTGAAAATAGAATTAAAGTAACCTTCAAATTTTTCTTATACACAGTAATAGGAAGTTTGTTCATGTTGATTGGGGTGATGTACCTTTATTTACAAACCAACGTTCCTCATCCAATTACCTTTGAACCGCACCATAGTTTTGATTTCGATCATTTGGTGGCTTTAAATTTATCTTTCCAGGAACAGTGCTGGTTGTTTTGGGCTTTCTTTATTGCCTTTGCCATCAAAATGCCAATATTCCCATTTCATACTTGGCAACCAGATACGTATACCGAAGCTCCAGCAGCAGGTACCATGTTACTTTCAGGGATCATGTTGAAAATGGGTATTTTCGGTGTGTTGCATTGGTTGATGCCGATAATGAATGAAGGCTTTTATGCCAACGCCAAAATCGTGATTACGCTCGCTATCATCGGGGTGGTTTACGCTTCTATATTGGCCATTATGCAAAAAGACATGAAACGTTTGATTGCCTATTCTTCTATTGCACACGTTGGTTTGATTGCAGCAGGTTTGTTTGCGGTGAATGAACAAAGTTTACAAGGAGCCGTGATACAAATGTTTGCACATGGGGTGAATGTGGTAGGTTTATTCTTCATCATTGATATCATTGAATCAAGAACAGGCACAAGAGACATTGCTTCTTTAGGAGGAATTATAAACAAAGCGCCAAAACTGGGAGTATTGTTTGTCATTATCATGTTGGGTGCTGTGGCTTTGCCATTGACCAATGGCTTTCCAGGAGAGTTTTTATTGCTGAATGGCATATTTCAATACAATGCCGTATTGGCCGCTGTTGCTGGTTTAACGATTATTCTTGGGGCAGTATACATGTTGAAAATGTATCAAAATGTAATGTTAGGAGAAGTGAATGCTTTGACTGAAAAATTTACAGATTTAACCATGACTGAGTTTGCGGTGCTTGTACCAATAGCTGCTATTGTGATTATCACAGGGATTTATCCACAGTATTTCTTAGATTTAACTCAGGGAGATGTGGATCATTTATTGAAATTAGTGAATACCAATATTGTAACAATTAAGTAATTATGATCACATTAGTAATACTTGCTTTAGTCGGTTTGTTTTTAATGATTGCAGGCCTTTTTGACATTTCAAGAAAGGCTGTATTCGGAGTAGCCATGACTGGAATGGTAGCTGCTTTGGCTGGAAATCTTTACATGTGGGACAAAGTTCCAATGGCATATTTCAATAGAATGATTTTGATTGACAATTATGATGTTGCTTTTATTACAGCAGTGTTAGGGGTATCCATGTTTTTGTTTCTATTGTCTGAAAACTATTTTGGCAAGATTCAAAATTACCTGACAGAACATTATGCCTTGTATATGTTTTCTTTGGTGGGAATGATAGCGATGATATCTTTCAACAACCTGGTAATGTTATTTATTGGCATTGAAATTTTATCGGTGAGCTTGTATATTTTGGCAGGTAGTGAAAAAAATAACCTGTCTTCCAATGAAGCATCCTTAAAATACTTTTTGATGGGAGCTTTCGCTACAGGTATTTTATTGATGGGAATTACCCTGATTTACGGTGCTTCTGGATCTTTTTACTTGTCTGGTATTGAACAATACTTTACCTCTGGAAATGAATTGAGTCCTATTGCCTACATCGGTATGTTCCTGGTTTTGGTGGGAATGTCTTTCAAAGTATCGGTTGCTCCTTTCCATTTCTGGACTCCGGATGTTTATGATGGTTCGCCCACATTCGTTACTGCATTTATGAGTACAGTGGTTAAAATCGCTGGATTTGCTGCTTTCTTCAAACTGTTCTATATCTGTTTTTCTAGTGTAATCCATTACTGGGTTGAAGTGGTTTCAGTACTGGTTATCTTAACAGTTACTATAGGAGCCATGACAGCCATTACACAAAAAAGTGTAAAAAGATTGTTGGCTTATTCCAGTGTTTCTCATGCAGGTTATATGCTGATGGTGGTGCTTGTTGGAGCTGATGCTGATAATTTAATGTTTTATGTGGTTGCTTATTCCATCAGTTCAATTGTAGCTTTCAGTGTTTTGATGTTAGTACAGGAAGCTGCTGGAAATGCTGAAATTACTTCTTTCGAAGGTTTGGCTAAAGTAAATCCTCTGCTGGGGTTTGCGATGACAGTGTCTATGTTGTCATTGGCTGGTATTCCATTAACTGCAGGTTTTATGGCCAAAGTATATATTTTGACTTCTGTTTTCAATGCTGGTCACGGTATTGTAGTACTGGTGGCTATCCTGACAGCTATGGTCGGAATTTATTATTACTTCAAAGTAATCATTGCCATTTACTTCAAAACAGCTACAGAAGAGCGTAAATTATTTACTTATAATTCAAGTAGTTTGTTCAAAATAGTATTATTTATAGGAATAATTGCTATTATTGTATTGGGGATTTGTCCTGATATTATTCATAATCTTATTTAATTAACACTGTTCACCCAATAATCAATTTCTTATGGCATCAATCGGAGGAGGAAACTCGACGTCATCTTCAAATTACGATTCAAGTAAAAACTATTCAGTACCCTTATCGCTTTTAATAGGTTTATTTTTCATGATTGGTTTTATTACCGTAATGAATGATGTGCTTATTCCAAGTTTAAAAGGTGTTTTTAACATTACTGAAAACTGGAAATTGATGATGATTCAATTTTGTTTTTTTGGTGCTTATGGTATTATGTCTATTCCAGCAGGTTCTATCATTGCTAAAATTGGGTATAAAAAAGGATTAACCTTGGCCTTGTCTATCATGGGTACAGGTTTATTCATGTTTGTTCCTGCAGCCTCTTTGTTATCATTCGAATTGTTTTTGGTAGCCTTATTTATTGTGGCTTGTGGATTAACGATTTTGCAAGTAGCCATCAATCCATACATCATTTCATTGGGTCGTCCTGAAACTGGCGCTGCTCGTTTAAATTTGGGTGGTGCGTTGAATTCTACGGCAACATTCATCGGTCCGATTATTGGTGGAGCATTGATCTTAAAACCAGGTTTAATTGATGCGGTTGCAAAAGCAGATGCAGTAAAAGGTCCTTACATTGTTTTGGCATTGATTACCATTGCCATTGGTGTATTGTTATATTTCATTACCCTTCCTAAATTGGAAGTAGAAGAAGAAGTGAAAACTACAGACAGTTATGGCAAATACAAACACTTGCTGTTTGGCTCAGGTGCCATCTTCTTTTATGTCGGTGCTGAGGTTGCTATTGGTAGTTTGTTGATTTTGTACCTTCACAAAGAATTTGGTGTAGCCGAAAAAATGGCTTCTTCCTTGGTCGCGTATTACTGGGGAAGTGCCATGATCGGTCGTTTTATTGGTTCTGCTTTAGGACAAACGATCAAAGCAAACGTTATGTTGGCAGCAGTTTCCATTGGAGCAATTATTCTTGTAGGTTTGAGTATGGTAGGTTTTGCAACGCCAATACACATTCCGGTAATGGTAATGAATACTGATCCTAGTTTCTCCCTTATTTTTGTAAACCAATCAATACCTTTAGCAGCTTTCTGTTTGGTACTTGTTGGATTGTTAAACTCAGTAATGTGGCCATGTATTTTCCCATTGGGCATTGCAAAACTAGGAAGTTTTACTTCTAAAGGATCAGGTTTAATGTGTTCTATGATTGTGGGTGGTGCTTTTATTCCATTGATTCAAGGTGCAATTGCTGATTCTTATGGTTACAAATTCAGCTTTATCGTTTGTGTAGCATGTTATTTATACCTTTTATTCTTCGCATTAAAAGGACACCAAACTGATTATCTAGACGAAAAAACAAAATAGTAATTGTTTATTCATTCATTCATTAAAAAAGGGAATCTCTACACGAAGAGTTTCCCTTTTTTAATGTGTAAAATATATGTTGTTTGGATTTTATATCAAATACATTTTTAATATAGACCGTTTGTGTCAACTTTAATTTTATAATTCTGTAAATTTAAATAGGAGCTTATTTACAATGTGTTATGAAATAAATATTAGGGCGTTTCCGCCGCGGCGGATCGCGTGTTCGGTACTCGTCCCGATTTTTTCGGGAAGCTCAAACATACCGAAGCATCGG
>CALPQG020000182.1 GCA_943325655.2 Bifidobacterium breve
ATTTTATCCAGAATTTGTGGATTGGATTGAACCAAATGCTTTGATTTACATGCTATTGACATCATAGTCAATAGGGAAAAGATGATAGAGTACCTCATACGTTTTTCTAAAATTTGAGAGAGATGTTGAAAAAACAAATATATAAAATTTGAAAGAGGGTTTGTGGAAATCAGTATTTATTCTTGAAGTTTTGTTTCTAATTATTCCGGGAATTAACTTAAAAATTTACACAATCTATGATGGAACTTGGCGTGAAGGATAGCAGCGAAAAGCCCGGAGCGTAGCGAGGACTTGTAGCGAATAGCCTGACCCGCCAGGGGCACGCCCAATTTTTACTGCTCTTTATCCTATTTATTCTCTATTTTTAAAACAAACAATCTTTCCATAAAATCTAGCTTCTTTTTGAATCCAAATGATCCACCCCAATAAAAACCTGAGCCTGAAAACATACATCCCAACTAAAAATCATTACTTTTGAATACACAATTATTATTTCAAAAATACCAGTTATGACTTCTGATCAAATCATCGAATTGTTTAAATTAACTGCTGCTTTGCTTGAATTGCATGATGAAAATGTATTTAAAATCAAATCATACAATTCTGCGGTATATAATTTGGATAAAGTCTCGGAAGATTTTAGTAGCAAGTCAATGGCCGAACTGGAAAACATTGACGGTATCGGAAAAAGTTTGGCTCAGAAAATTGTCAGTATCATCACTTCGGGTTCTTTTGAAGACTTGGATGTATTGTTGGCAAAGACACCTTTGGGCGTTTTGAAGATGATGCAAATCAAGGGAATTGGTCCCAAAAAAGTGAGGTTAATCTGGAAAGAATTGGGTATTGAATCCATCAATGGGTTATTGCTGGCCTGTGAAAAAGGACAAATTGCAACCCTCAAAGGTTTTGGTGAAAAAACCCAGGACATTATCATCAACAGTATTCTTTTTGCCGAAGCACAAAAGGGAAAATTGCTGTACGCCAATGCGGAAGTGATTGCGCAAGATTTACTTTTAAACCTTCAAAATGCGGGCTTTTCGCAGGTAAGTATGGTAGGAGAATTGCGCAGAAAACTAGAAATCATCCACACGATTCAAATTTTAGTTGCTGCAACTCCTGGGGTAAATTTACATGCCATACTCAATGCTGTTCCAAACATTGCTGTAGATGAACAACAAAGTGGACCATTTTTGTGGAAAGGATTGGAGACAGCATCCCAATGTAAAATTGAAGTCAGGATTTGTAAAGAAAGTGATTTTGTAAAAGAGCTCATGATCCATACTGGAGCTTTGGCACATTTGCAACAAGAAGCTGTAGCAGGGAAAAATATACTGACATTTATCAAACAAAATACTGCAAGCTCTGAACAGGAAATGTTTGAGAAAATGGGCATGCAATACCTTGAACCCGAATTAAGAGAAGGCAGTTTTGAAGTGGCTTTGGCAAAAGCGCATCAATTGCCCAAGCTGGTAGAAGTGGCAGATTTAAAAGGAATTCTCCATAACCACAGTACTTATTCGGATGGAAAACATACCTTGGAACAAATGGCTACTTATTGCAAGTCATTGGGTTATGAATACTTGGGAATAAGTGACCATAGCAAATCGGCACAATATGCCGGAGGTTTGTACGAGGATAAAATCATGGCGCAGCACCAGGAAATTGATGCCCTCAATGTTAAACTTGCACCCTTTAAAATTTTTAAAGGCATAGAATCTGACATCCTCAACGATGGTTCCTTGGATTATGATGCAGCGACTTTGGCAAGTTTTGATTTTATCGTGGCTTCAATTCATTCCAATTTAAAAATGGATATTGAAAAAGCAACCAACCGTTTGCTGCGTGCCATTGAAAACCCTTATACCACCATGCTTGGTCACCCAACCGGACGGTTGTTGTTGCGTCGTGAAGCTTATCCGATTGACCACAAAGTAATCATAGACGCTTGTGCGGCAAACAAGGTAATCATGGAGATCAACGCCAACCCCAGGAGGCTTGATCTTGACTGGCGTTGGGTGCATTATGCGATTGAACAAGGGGTAATGTTGAGCATAAATCCTGATGCGCATGAAATGAACGGCTACCATGACATGCATTACGGTGTAGGTGTAGGTCGTAAAGGTGGATTGACTGCTGCCATGACTTTCAATGCTTTATCTTTGTTGGAGGTAGAGGCCAAGTTTAAAAACAAGAAATCTGAGGCCACAAAATAGCCCAAAATATGCTTCAAAAATTAAAAAAGTGACGCCTTTCTAAGATTTGGTTTTTGTTTAATGATTGCCAATTACCCCGTATTTCATTAGGGGTACGACCTATGGTTTGTAAACATGTTTTGTCATACAATCAAATCGTGGAATAAAGCCCAAAAAGTATTTAACCAGTCGCTTGTATAAACATGGAATATAAATGAATTTTTTATTTTGGTAAAGCCATAAAAGGACTAACTTTGTTAACAACTGATTGCATTAAGATTTGTTCGGCGCTATGAAAAATTTACTCTATATACTTTGTTTCGTGTTATCATTTCAAATGATGGCGCAAACGAAACAGGTACAACCAAACCCTACCCAAAAGCCCGCAAAAACTGCTGTTAAAAAGCCCGTCCACACTACAGTTAAAACAGCCCCAAGCGTCAAACCAAAGCCCAAACACAAATCACAGCCTGCGGTAGAATTTACAAAAACAGCCCTTACTCCGGAACAACAAGTGACGCTGACCAAAATGGCTTACGACATTTACAAGATTCAAATGGATGTGAAGCCTTCTTTGTTGGACAATCAAATGACTATGGGCGATGTGGTGATGCCAAACAGTTTGACCGTTACTTCCGAAGAAATTATAGCTGCGGTGGAGCAAATGAAAAAAGGATTTGGCGTGAAGGTGCAAAAAGCAACTTCTTTTGTTACTGTGGCTGGTGTTCCACAAAACAATGCGTATTGGGCCACCGTTACTGCAGACTGCAAAATGTTGCCTTACTTTCGTTATGTTGATTTTGATTCTAAATGGAGTTCGGTAAAAACGAAACAAGGCATGGAAATCATGACCATGAATGAAAAAGATCAATTGAAAGAAAATAAATTAGCGGCCAATACCAATACTTTTTCTTACAACCTCATTATTGATTACAAACCAGGTGATTCTATTCCAAACCATGTTACTGGTGAATTGAAAGTTGCTGTTCCAAAGAAATTTGAAGTGCTGGAATTGAAAAAAATAGACCTGAACAAAGAACGTGTACTGGGCAAAACAAAAATTAAACTGGTAAAATTGTTCGCGAGAAATTATGCCATTCAGGTTCAAGGAGATGATCCTTCACTGAAAATGATGGTGATTTCAGATGAAAACAAACAATTTATCAGCAACAATATTGCCCATATCAGCATGCAACAATATGCTGCTTTTAGTCAGCCAGGAGTACAAACTGACGAAACATTGGACAAGCTCGGCGCAACGGTGAACGATATCAATGACGTGAACCGTGTAAAAATTGGCAAAGTAAAGGGCAAAGGTAATATTGTTAAAATTGTATTGTTTAGGGCCATTGATGTAGAAAATGTAAACATCAAACTTGATTTGACAAAAATTGAAGTAAAGGAATAGTTGCCCTATTTTTTGTTCATTAATATTAACCCTTACGATATTGGCTAAAGCGAAAAGCACTTATTTTTGTCAGAGTTGTGGAGCCCAATCTCCCAAATGGTTAGGCAAATGTCCTGCTTGTAATGAATGGAATACTTTCGTTGAAGAACTGATTCAGAAAGACGATAAAAATACTCCTCAATGGAAATCAGGAACGAGTACCCAAATCTCTTCCAAACCAAAACCCATCAGTCAGATTGTTTATAACGAAGCGCACAGGATCAATGCTTTTGACGGAGAACTTAACCGCGTATTAGGTGGTGGAATTGTGCCGGGATCATTGGTATTGATAGGTGGCGAACCTGGCATTGGGAAATCGACTTTGATGTTACAAATTGCTTTGTCGTTGGGTACAGAAAAAGTACTGTATGTATCAGGGGAAGAGAGCGAACAACAAATTAAAATGCGGGCCGAACGCCTGGGTATACAAAGTGACAATTGTTATATTTTATCCGAAACCTCTACCCAAAATATTTTTAAGCAAATAGAGGTACTGGAACCTACCATCCTGATTATAGATTCCATACAAACCCTAACTTCCTCATTTATAGAATCTGGGGCGGGAAGTATTTCTCAAGTGCGCGAGTGTACCTCTGAACTTTTGCGCTACGCCAAAGAAAGTGGTACGCCTGTATTTTTAATTGGTCATATCACCAAAGAAGGCACATTGGCCGGTCCAAAAGTATTGGAACACATGGTCGATACGGTGTTGCAATTTGAAGGCGATCGGCATTTGGCTTACAGGATCTTGAGAACTACCAAAAATAGGTTTGGCTCTACCTCCGAACTTGGCATTTACGAAATGACAGGTTTTGGTTTAAGGGAAGTAACCAACCCTTCTGAAATATTAATATCACAACGCGATGATACTTTGTGTGGCATTACCATTGGCGCAACATTAGAAGGAAACAGGCCTTTATTGATTGAAATTCAATCCTTGGTCAGCATTGCTACTTATGGCACCCCACAACGTTCTTGTACAGGTTTTGATGCAAAACGCCTGAACATGCTGCTGGCAGTGTTGGAAAAACGTGGTGGTTTTAGGCTTGGAACACAAGATGTTTTTTTAAATATTGCCGGAGGAATCAGGGTAGAAGACCCCGCGATGGATTTGGCAGTTTGTACTTCCATCATTTCTTCTTACCAAGATATCTATATTCCTAAAGAAGTTTGCTTTGCCGCAGAAGTAGGTTTAGGAGGTGAAATCAGGGCGGTAAACAGAATTGAACAACGTATTTCGGAAGCGGAGAAATTGGGCTTCAAAGAAATTTTTATTTCCAAATACAACAAAGTAGTACAAGATCCAAATGCTAAAATTAAGATTCACGCCATCGGGAAGCTGGATGAGGCTTTGGGAGAATTGTTTGGGTAATTTCTTGGTTTGCAGTTGGCAGTTTTCCCCTGTTAAAATGCGGGGCAGGCGGTTTAGGGGTTAAAAATGAATAATTTCCTTGCTGATACCCTTTGCAAACAACCTTCTTTAAATGCCAACGCCAGGGTTTTATTTCTTGTGGTAGGAATATTTTCTCGCGTTATTCTTCTTCGTGTAAAGCAAAAAGTAGCCAGTTAAAAAGTACTGGCTACTTTTAACTGGCTACTTTTTATATCCAACACGCAACATTTAGCCTAATCCTTGAGGCAACGAACTGAAAAGCCGAGAGCCTTAGGGTTACTAGTGCGGACCACACCACGGTTACCTGTGCCCAGGTAGCGGACACTTGCATCAGCACCTATAGCAGAGGACGACCACCAGTAGCCGATAGACGTGCGAGTGTCGAACGGACCATCGGTAAGGCGGTAGCCTACTAAGAGCCCAGAGAACCCAGAGGCATTGGTTTGCCCTGTTCCTTGGCTACGGAGTTTATAACCCGGTGTACCTTGGTTATCGGCTGTGTTAGATCTCCAAAGACCGTTTAAATTCTGCTCCGTAATACTCATCCCTTGGCCGTGCTCTAGGTACATCCATTCACAATCGCTGGGTACATGCCAACCCGCAGGGCAAATGCCACGGCTGCGCTCACTAATGGTGGCATCCATTGCTCCACACCATTGGTATAACCTACCCTCGTTGGCAGCAGGCTCGGTAGCTTGCCAGCCACTAACTCCTGTTGCATCTGTAGTATGGTAATACCCCCAATAGCCTTGGTCGCCAGGGGAACCACTGGTCCATGATGTGTTGGTGTAATTGTTATACACGCTTGGCGCAGTAATTAAATTACTTTGTAACCAACATTGTCCGTTAATGCTTACGGTATTATAGGTACGCCCACCATCTGTTACAGTGGCTACTCCA
>CALPQG020000183.1 GCA_943325655.2 Bifidobacterium breve
GTGCAAGGTTTGGGATCAATGCGCGTTTGGAATATTATGATGCTAAATTATTAACCGGCATTGTGATGCGTTCATGTTCCATTTTAGGAACACCTATTGACGAAGATGGCGCCTATGAAATTGCACGAAGAAGTAGGGGAACTCCCCGTATTGCCAATAATTTATTAAGAAGAACCAGAGACTTTGCCCAAATCAAAGGGGATGGAAAAATTACGGTTGCCATAGCAGAAATGGCACTTGAAGCACTTGATGTGGATCAAAATGGTTTGGATGAAATGGACAACAGGATTCTTTTAACCATCATCAACAAATTCAAAGGCGGACCGGTTGGATTGTCAACCATTGCAACGGCCTGCGGAGAAGAAGCCGAAACCATTGAAGAAGTTTACGAGCCATTCTTAATTCAGGAAGGCTATTTGAAAAGGACTTCAAGAGGTAGAGAAGCCACTGAATTGGCGTACAAACATTTGAATATCATTCCAAGGCTAAAACCAGGTACTTTGTTCTAAGGTCGACGAGGTATGAAATATTGGGTTGACAAGTTTTCAGTTAACAAGTTTACTTCAAAAAATTTATGCTTAACAATTGATATTAAGTGATTTGCGTTAGATAGATCACGAAGCTTCGGGATTGTCTTAGCACTTTTTCCTTGCTGATTCCTCTTGTAAAATTCTTAAAGCTTTGACAACAAGGAAAAATACGAGAATCCGCCGTGGCGGAAAACACCCTATTTATTCCATTTAAAGCTGATACAATAGCTTATTATTTCAATCGAGTTTATTTACTTTCTAAAGAAATAATTATTTCACCACTTCATAATCCACGTAATCACCCCCAATATCATCTTTCGACTTTTTGCTTTTGGGAGGATTTGGAATTGCATCCACATGAATACTGCCTTCAGGATATTTTGGCTGTTGGCTGGTTTGTTGTTGGTTTTGCATTTGTTGTATTTTTTGCGCTAAAAAAGCCTTTAGCAAAAATTTAATGATTTTTCCTACAAGCCAAAAAATTAGCACAAGGATAAAAATAAATTTTATTAGTCCCATAATGGATATAATTTATCTAGCAGTATATTGGTTTTCGTAGTATTTTTGGTACGAACCAGAAGTCACATTATCAATCCATGTTTCATTGGCCAAATACCAATCAATTGTTTTTTCAAGACCTTCTTCAAATTGAAGAGAAGGTTTCCAGCCCAGTTCAGTCATGATTTTGTTCGCATCAATAGCATAACGCAAATCGTGTCCGGCCCTGTCTGTTACATACGTAATTAATTTTTCTGATTCTCCTTCGGCCCTGCCTAATTTTCGATCCATTACTTTACAAAGCAATTTGATCAAATCAATATTCGTCCATTCATTGAAACCACCAATATTGTAAGTTTCGCCTTCTTTCCCTTTGTGAAATACATCATCAATGGCACGGGCATGGTCTAATACATACAACCAGTCACGAACATTCTCCCCTTTACCATATACAGGTAGCGGTTTGTTGTTTTTGATATTGTTGTAGAATAAAGGAAGTAATTTTTCAGGGAACTGGTTAGGACCATAATTGTTGGAACAATTAGAGACCACCACCGGCATTTTATAGGTATTTCTGTAAGCCCTCACAAAGTGGTCAGAGCTTGCTTTTGAAGCTGAATAGGGAGATTGTGGATCATAAGGCGTCGTTTCTAAAAAGAAACTGTCGTCGTGTAATGAACCATAAACTTCATCTGTAGAAACATGGTAAAATAATTTGTCAGAAAAATCTGCTTTCCATAATTCTTTGGCGGCATTCAACAAATTTACAGTACCTACTACATTGGTAAATACAAAATCAAGTGGGTTGGTGATAGACCTGTCCACATGTGATTCCGCAGCCAAATGGATGACGGCATCAAATTGATGTTCAGCAAAAATACCATTGATATAAGCTGCATCAACGATATCTCCTTTTAAAAAAGTATAGTTTGGTTGAGATTCAATGTCTGTCAAATTGGCCAAATTACCTGCATAGGTAAGTTTGTCAAGATTAAATATTTGATAATCAGAATATTTATTTACAAACAATCTTACTACATGAGAGCCAATAAAGCCAGCACCACCAGTTATAAGTATCTTTTTCATTTATACTAAATTAAGATTTTTAAGATTTTTTTGCCAGTTCCAGGCGTCTAGAATTGCATCGCCCATGGTTTTTTCTGCACTCCAGCCCAACACTTCCAAAGATTTGCTGACATCAGCATAAATTTCCTGAATGTCACCTGCTCTTCTTGGACCAATTTTATAATTTATTTTTTGTCCAGTAATGGTTTCAAAGGTATGAATAACACTCAATACCGATTCTCCTTTACCTGTACCAACATTTACCACATCATGGTAATGCTCGTCTTTGACAGCAAAAAGCTTGTCTAAAGCTTTTACATGTGCTTTTGCCAAATCCACTACGTGAATATAATCTCTTACACACGTACCATCAGCGGTATTATAATCATTCCCAAATACGGTCAACTCTTCCCTGATTCCAGCGGCAGTTTGCGTTACAAAAGGAATTAAATTGTTAGGAACTCCTAATGGTAATTCTCCAATCAAAGCACTTTCATGTGCACCAATTGGGTTAAAATACCGCAATGAAATGGCCTTAATGGCTTTACCGGAATTGAAAACATCCGTGATGATTTCTTCACAAATTTGTTTAGAATTTCCGTACGGAGACTGTGCTTTTAATATTGGGGAAGATTCACTAACTGGTAATGTTTCTGGTTGACCATAAACGGTACAAGAAGAAGAAAATACAAGGTTAGTAATACTGTATTCTTGCAATACTGACAATATACTCACCAAAGAACCTATATTGTTATGGTAGTATTTCAATGGATCTACAACAGATTCACCCACCGCTTTGTTCGCTGCAAAATGAATAACGCCAACAATATTTTTTTCAATCCTGAATATGTTTCTGAGTGCACTGATATCATTGCAGTCATTTTCATAAAACTTAACAGCTCTTTTGGTAATTTTTTCTAAACTCTTTAAAACACCTATTTTAGAGTTTGATAAATTATCGAGAATAATAGGTTCATAACCAGCTTCCACAAGTTCCACTATGGTATGAGAACCTATAAAGCCTACGCCACCTGTTACCAATATTTTCTTTTTGCTAGCCACTATAAACTCCAGTAAGTTAGGTTATTGATTTTGTTACTATAAATGCCTTTTAGATCAATAAATACAGCATTTTCAGCAGCGATAGTTTCAAAGTAACTTTCTGATAAATTTTTATATTCATGATGGTTTACCGCTACGATAATGGCATCGTATTTTCCTGTAGCTGATGCTTGTAGTTTCAATTTGTATTCATGTTCAAATTCTACTCCTGAAGCATGAGGATCAATGGTATCAACGGTAACATGGAAAGATTCGAGTTCACGGATAACATCCACTACTTTTGAATTTCTGATGTCTTCTACATTTTCTTTGAAAGTAGCTCCCATCACCAAAACCCTGGTTTTAGAAATTTCTTTCCTGGCATTTACCATCAAGTGAACCGTTTTATTGGCCACATAAGCGCCCATATTGTCATTGATTTCTCTACCGCTCAAAATTACTTTTGCCTTATGACCAAGTTTGTTGGCTTTATAAGTCAAATAATAAGGATCAACTCCAATACAATGACCACCTACCAAACCTGGGCTGAACTTCAAGAAATTCCACTTGGTCCCTGCAGCTTCTAATACTTCATAAGTACTGATGTTTAATTTGTCACAAATGATAGACAATTCATTCATCAAAGCAATATTCAAATCACGTTGTGTATTCTCAATAATTTTAGAAGCTTCTGCAACTTTGATAGAAGATGCTTTATGTACACCGGCATCGATTACGATTCTGTAAACCTCTGCGATGGTATCCAAAGAAGCTTCATCACAACCAGAAACAACTTTGGTGATTTTGGCTAAAGTATGTTCTTTGTCTCCCGGATTGATTCTTTCTGGAGAATAACCCACTTTAAAATCTGTTAAAAATTTCAATCCCGATTGTTCTTCCAAAATGGGAATACAATCTTCTTCGGTGCAGCCTGGATAAACCGTAGATTCATACACGACGATATCACCTTTTTTCAAAGTTTTACCTACAGTGTTAGAAGCACCTATTAATGGGCGCAAATCTGGAAGGTTATTGGAATCAATTGGCGTCGGTACAGCAACGATATAAAAAGTGACGTCTTTTAGATCTTCTAAATCTGCACTAAAATGAATGTCAGCTCCCTCAAAATCTGATTTGGTAAGTTCACCACTTGGGTCAACCTGGTTACGCATCATGTCCACTCTTGACTGGTTAATATCGAAACCAACCACTTTAATTTTTTTGGCAAATGCTAAAGCAATGGGTAAACCAACATAGCCCAATCCGATTACGGCAAGTTTGGTTTCTTTATGGAGTAATTTGTTGAACATCTTTAATCTATTTTTAATACTTTACCCTGCGTGTACTGATACTTTTCACCACTTTCAGGGCATTTTGCAATACCTTCGGCATCAAAGTGTAACCGATGACCGTATTCGCTCATCCATCCAATTTGTTTGGCAGGATTACCTACGATAAGTGCATAAGCAGGAATGTTTTTAGTAACCACAGCCCCTGCGCCCACAAAAGCATATTCGCCAATATCATGCCCACAAATAATGGTGGCATTGGCACCAATGGTTGCACCTTTTTTAACGATGGTTTTGGCGTATTGTCCTCTTCTGTTGACAGCACTCCTTGGATTAGAAACGTTTGTAAATACACAAGATGGTCCTAAGAAAACATCGTCTTCGCAAGTAACACCGGTATATATAGAAACGTTGTTTTGTACCTTCACATTATTCCCCAAAACTACTTGTGCTGCAACCACTACATTTTGACCAATATTACATCCTTTTCCAATAATACAATTGGGCATGATGTGTGCAAAATGCCAAACTTTAGTTTCTTCTCCAATTTGGCATCCTTCGTCAATAATGGCTGTTGGATGAGCATAATAGGTGTTTTCCAATTTTTTAACTTAATAAAATTCTTTGGGTACGTTATTTTTTTCTGGTAATGATTTGAAATATTCATACGTGATTTTCAAACCATCTGCCCTGTTTACTTTTGGTTCCCAACCCAGAATTTCTTTCGCTTTCGTAATGTCTGGTTTTCTTTGTTTTGGATCATCCACTGGAAGTGGCAAGTAAATTACTTTTTGGGTAGTGCCAGTTAATTTGATCACTTCTTCTGCAAAGTCCTTGATAGAGATTTCTACTGGATTTCCAATGTTCACAGGGTAAGCGTAATCGCTTAACAACAAACGGTAAATGCCTTCTACCAAATCGTCGACATAACAGAATGAACGGGTTTGAGAACCATCGCCAAAAATGGTAATGTCTTCTCCTCTTAAAGCCTGACCAATAAAAGCAGGTAAAGCACGTCCATCGTTCAGTCGCATACGAGGACCATAGGTATTGAAAATTCTAACAATTCTGGTTTCTAAGCCATGGAAAGTATGGTAAGCCATGGTGATGGCTTCTTGAAATCTTTTGGCTTCGTCATACACGCCACGAGGTCCAATAGGATTTACATTTCCCCAATATTCTTCTGGTTGAGGATGCACCGTTGGATCGCCATATACTTCAGAAGTAGAGGCAATAAGCATACGAGCGCCTTTTGCTTTGGCTAAGCCTAACAAATTGTGTGTACCCAATGAACCCACTTTAAGGGTTTGTATCGGTATTTTTAAATAGTCGATCGGACTTGCCGGAGAAGCAAAATGTAAAATATAATCTAACTCTCCTGCAACGTGTACAAATTTAGAAACATCGTGGTTGTAAAACTCGAAGTTTTCTAATTTGAATAAATGCTCAATATTGCGCAAATCACCTGTAATCAGGTTATCCATTGCAATGACATGATA